>CAYNGH010000029.1:0-27183 GCA_964396845.1 uncultured bacterium
TGCAGGACAACATCGGTGGAGCGATCAAGGTCGAAAATGTTCATTACATCCCGCAGGGTGCCCCGCTTGGCGTATTCCATGGCGATATAGTATATCTTGCGCCCCCGGAGAGTAAAAAAGTTGCTTTCAAAATATTTGATGATGTTGGGGTGATTCAATTCGAAGAGCATCCGGGCTTCCCGGGCAAAAGACTCGAAATTGAAATGCTTCAGGTTGGAGATTATCTTCAGGGCTACATCAGTCTGGGTGATGGTGTCGAAGGCCCGGTAAGTGGTGCCGAAATAACCGCCTCCCAGCTCCTGTCGAATCTCATATTTGGAAATCCGTTCTCCCTTTTGGAACATGTCATACCCCCGCCTTGAAATACAGTTTAGTTAATATTTTTGCCGGAGGGGTCTTTCTCCTTCCCGCAAGGATGCCCCGGGGGATTTATCTTTCCACGCCACCGGCGCTAATCGAATCCTGCCTGTCTTCCAGGGGAACCGACAAAATCTCCGATAAAGCCGATGCGCCCTGCCGGATCTGTTTTAAGGGGCCCGCAATTAAAGTGTTTTCAATCCCTGCGGAAGTGACAATCTCTATACGGCCATTGCCTCGGGACAACTGTCTGACAACTATTGCCTTTATGTATTCCAGGGAAACTTTTTTTATCCCGGAGAAAACAAAGAATGCAGTATTTTCTATGACAAGCCCCTGGCAGTCGGCCTTGATTACATGCTTTTTTCCCATAAATACCAGCCCCAGGAAAATAAACATCCCCGGCAAATATCCCACTGGGCTTCTGGGTCTTCCCACCTCGTTGAAGAGATCCATTCTCAAGTATGAAAACAAAAATGCACAGGCGAACCCGATGAAAAAAAACATCAAAACTGTCAGAAGCTGTGCCCCTGATTTAATTTTTACCTGTTTGCCCTGTTGATGAATCTGAATCACGCTCAATTTTTATATGTTTACAGGCAAAAACCTTCCTTGTTGTGATGGCAGAAGGAAAATAATTTTATTCGAAGAAGAATTACTCAGCCGTATCTGCCATGCAGTTCATCGGTATCGCCGTCGGGACAGAGGGTACATGTTGCCTGACAAAAAGACGACGGCAATAATGTTTGGGAGGAGAAGAAATGGAATTGAAGGAAAAAGAAGCCGCTCTGGAAGTTGCAGCCGATAAGCTGGGCCAGGTGATGAAAAAACAGCCGGAGAATGTCAAGGAAGTTCTGCGCAAGCTCAAGGAAGAAGCCGAAGATTTCTGTGACAAGGCCAAAACAGAAAAGGAAGAATACTACGACAAGGCCGGCCTTTTTGTGCTGGCAATGACCCTTGATGACAACCTCAAGGATATCAAGGAACTCATGGACGAATGCCAGAATTACCTTGAGGCGGACCAAGAACACACCGCAGCCCTCATGGAGAAATTCATGGCATAGGTCCGGAAATTAAAAAATGACAGGAATTGTCAGGGTAATCGAAAAACTGCCCCGGTATCACGACAACCCGGGGTTTTTTCGTGTTGCAGATTATCTGAAGGCTCAAGATATTGACCCCGGAGCTTTCGCAGTGATCCTGGGAGGCACCAACGGCAAAGGCTCTCTGGGGGTCATGCTGGAAAGCATCCTTGCCGAAGCGGGGATATCCGCAGGATGCTTTCGTTCTCCCCATGTTTACAGCTTTTATGAGAGAATAACCATAAACCGCCAACCCATAAGCCCTGATGATTTCCATGCATCAGCGGTCAGGGTGTTGGATTATTTTTCAAGGGCCGGGGTGAGTCCCACCTTTTCCGATGTTCTCACCGGGATCGCATATACTCATTTTGCCCGGGCCCGTTGCCGGGTAATGCTTATGGAAGTCGGAATGGGCGGGCTTCACGACCCGGTCAATGCCCTTCCCCGGCAGTTGACCCTTATAACCAACATCGGCCACGATCATTCTCATGTTCTCGGATCTTATCCCCTGCAGATAGCCCGGCGGAAAGCTGCCATTGTCCGGCCCGGAGTACCCCTCATCACTGCAGAAAAAAAACCGGCGGTGTTGGATGTCTTCCGGGAGATTTGCGCTAATCAGGATGCTCCCCTGATGGTCGCCGACAGGACTTCTGTCACCGGGGTTGATGTGGGCGGGACCCGTTTTGTTTATCAGGGCAGGGAGTATGCCACTGCTCTTTGCGGAGTTCAGCAGGGTGATAATGCTGCCATGGCCATTGAAGGGATTAAGGTGATGAGAAGGTTTTTCAATATTCATCCTGACTCAGTTTTGCAGGGGCTTTCCAAGGCCCGGCTTCCCTGGCGGATGGAGGTCTTCTGCAGGAATCCCGGGATTATTTTTGACGGATCCCACAACCGGGAAAGCTGGGAAAACCTGGCAGATACCCTTTCGGCTTTTTCTTTCAGGAATCTCCATATAATCCTGTGCATCCAGAAACTGAAGAACCCCCAGGATTTTCCCCGCCATATGCCTGGTGGCGAGGTCTTTGTTTATTTGCCCCGATGCGGAGGCAGGTTTCATTCTCCCGGCGATATTGCCCAGAGTCTTTCTCCCCGGTGGAAGGCGACAACCCACGGCGGGCTTCCCGGGGCTGTGGACAAAGCCCTGAACATGATGAGCCGGGACGACCTGCTGGTGTTTGCAGGATCCTTTGGAATCGCCTCCAGGGTCAGGAAAATAATAAAAGGAAGGTTAACCCGGGATAAGGTGGAATTAGCATACCCGGGAGGGATATAATGTTGATAACAAAAAACGGTGTAAAGAATCTCCTTTTTGAATTTATCCTGCAGGATTATGATAACAAGGCCCGTTACGGGAACCAGCCCACGACCCTGGAACACTTCTATAACAACTATCTGATCCGGAGGCTGGTGAAAAACGGCATAATCGAAACCGAGAACAATTCCGTTGATGCGGTAAAAGAAAAATATGAAAACCGTTTTCTGGACATCACCTGGCAGGCGGTGGAAGAACTGATGCGGGATCGCCTCATCAAGAGGTGGCTTAAAACCTCCGGGGATCTTTCCCGCTGGGATGTCTATATCCCCACGGAAAAGGGGATTGAAACATGGGAGAAATACGGCCGTCTGCTTATCATCCCCTCCAATCTTGTGGACTCACTCCGGGAGGAACTGCCCACACTGTGCTCCCATGCCGAAGTGGTACTGGATTTTATCAATGAAGCGGTTTATTGTTTCTTTCATAATCTTCTCCTGGCCTGTTCCCAGAGTATTTCATGTGCCGGACGGCGAACCCTGCAGGCCCTGTTTGAGTCCCTGTCGGCATATATTGATGATCCCATATGGACTGATGAATACCTGTCCTGTGGCGATGATATGAAAAGGGCGGATATGATCCGGATCAGAATCAACCAGCTGATCCTGTCGGGAAGGCTTTCCGAGGACTGGTGCCGGATGAATCCCGGAACCGATGTGGATATCGAAGAAGAGATAAAAAGCCTTCTGGGGAGCATCGATTTTATGATGAGCATTATCTCCCTTGCCCAGAAGGAAGACGGCCTGCCTCATCCGGGGATTAACCGGATTGAGGAAACATACCGGGCAGAGCTGATGCTGGGCTATTTGGTGGGGTCATATTCATTCTTCCGGCTGAGTTTTATAATCAGGGAAATCTTCAACAACATGGCGGAATCCCGGGGTAGCCGGGAGAACCCCTGATTCGCCGGGGATGATGCCCATCTCCCTTTCCAGCTTTTCCACCATATTGGAATACTTTTCCCGATATCCGGGAAATTTTTTGTCAACCTGCCGGAAATACTCCAGAACTTTCTCATCTCTGTGGGGAGGAATCAAAGCGTCGCTGAGGGGGTATAAAACCCGCTCTTCCCTGCGACTGTGCTGTTGGATATGGGCGATGAATCCCTTCAGGTCTGCAATCAGCTCCCGGCAGTCTTCTTTTTTCTGGCTGGAGCAGTTCTGCGCCAGCCTGGAAATCCTGTTGATATATGCTCTTCCCACGTGGTGATCATGGCGGATGGACTCGATGGGAAGCTGTCGGGTGAATACTCCCGCCAACTCCATTTCCTCAAAGAGTTTCCCTTCTTCCTTGGCAAAGTGATATTTATCGGCAAATTCGCAGAAAAACTCCGCCACATCCCGGAGAAAATCCCTGGAAACAGCAACCCCTTTATGAATCTGCTCCAGCCCCGCCTCAACCACTTTAATCATCCGGTTAATAAGCAGGTGTTCTTCTCTTAAAATTTCCGTTGATTTCATCTGGTCTGATTTCTCCAGCTCAAGTGATATATCCCCCATAAATCAAACCAAAACGCTTCTGTAAAGATTCCACAAATAATAAACCAGCGGGGAGGCCCGGCATGTTGCCTTGATGAATCGGCCTACTTTCTTTCCCTCATCATCGCCCGGATCATGTGACGCAGGAATATCCGGTTCTGCTGAGGAGTAAGAATCTTTTTCATCTCAAAATACTCATCCAATATCATCTTGTGACGTTTTTTCTCAAGAACAAGAATCTCATCTATCTTGGCATCGATTTTATTCCTGTCTTCTTCTCCCTGCCGAAGGAGATACGCCAGCTCAAAACGTTGTTTCCTCAGCTCAAAGCGGACATCTTCCATTTTTTCTTCAAATCTCATCCGTATGGCCTGCACTTTGTCCCGCTGTTCATCGGTAAGACGAAGCATCAAGTTGCCTTCTGCCCCGGATTTCTGGGTATTCGGCTTGGCCTTCTGAGCATGGGCCGTCATCGGCAGGGCCACGGCAATTATTGCCAATATGACAAGGCACAAAAGGACAAGTCTTGTTTTCTTTTTACTCATGTTACCTCCCTCAGGATGATCCTCCATTGTTAAAAAGTGTTATCGGGTCAACCCTTTCCAGGGTGTAGTCTTCATCCCAGTCAGAAAATATGTCCCGGGGGCGGGAATTCTCCATACTGCTCAGGACCTCGCCGGGAGCAGGAAGCAAAGCCGTCAGCTGTCCCGGCACCGGCATGTCCTCTGTCAGGGAAACTTCTGTGGCAGTGACGTAAACAATCCGGGAATCATCCGGGACAACTCCTGAATCCCTGGTCATCCCCGGCATATATCCCGCCAGGAATGAAAATAGAACCAGCAGGGCCATGGCCCATGCCGGGACCCGGAAAACAAGCAGTCTTGACAGAACTTCCATTATGCCCGGCTTGAAGGCCTTCCGGCTGAACTTCTCGGTGAAGTCCCCCGACGGCTCAATATCCTCCCAGACATCAAGGGCCTCCCAGGTACTCTGGTATGATTCAAGCTCCCGTCGGCATTCAGCGCAACTTTGGAGATGATCTCTCATTGATCCGGCCTCGTCGGCGGGAAGATCCCCTTCCATATAGGCGGGTATTTTATCCTGTGCCTGATTGCACTTCATTTTCCTTTTCTCCTCGGGTGTTTTTCACATAAGGCTCCAGGGCTTTTTTTAGGCTCCTGCGGGCCCGGTGCAGTCGGGATTTTACCGCTGAGAGGGATATGTCCAGAACTTCTGCAATCTGGTCATACTTCATATTCTCGTATCGATACAAAATAACCACCTGCCTCTGGTCATCGGGGAGGGAGCTGACCGCTTCTTTCACAACCCGGCGAAGCTCGTCCTGCTCAAGATAATCCTGGGGCTCCGGGGCTTCATCCCGAAGGGTTTCCCCCATGTCCTCCCTTTTCTGATCCAGTGAGCTGAAGAAAAATTTACTGCCTCGTTCCCGGTGACGCAGGGACAGGTTCACGGCAATCCGGTAAAGCCAGGTGAAAAACCGGGAATTACCCCGGAAACCGTCCAATCCCCGGAAAGCCCGCAAAAAAACCTCCTGGGCCAGGTCTTCTGCCTGTTCCCTCTGGCCGGTGTAACGGTAAATCAGGTTCAGAATCGGTTTTTTATATTTTTCCACCAGTATGGAGAAGGCTTCCCTTTCTCCCTGGCGCACCCGGCGGACAATATCCCGATCATGGTCCATTAAACGCCTCCAGCTTCAACCAGTTAGACACCCTGCCGGCAGAAAAGTCGCGGTCAATCCCGGCGGGGATCTGTCATAAATCCCGACACCCTGCCATGGCCGTCAAAGATGATGCTTGTGGCATTTCCAGCACTCCTGAAGGTTACTCTCTTCTGACCGGTGTCGATATATCTTGCCAGGGAATCTCCCATAGGGGTTTTCTGGCCCGACAGATTTAAAGTACAGTCCAGCATCATCTGGGCGTAATAAGCCCCGGTGAGGGCCTGGGGATTTTCCAGCTGGATTATCGGCGGACTGCCTCCCATATAATCTTTGAGAATGATCTCCTGCAGGTCTTCCCCCCAGCGGTAATGCCGATCCCAGCGGAACCGCCGACGGGCGGACTCTGTTGAATCCTCCACAAGGATCAGCCTGGATGTGGGGACCCACCGGGCTTCCCCCCAGGGGAGCAGAAGCCGGGTCATGACTCCCCGGTGCAATAGCGCAATCCCGCCAACCCCCGGGGCGGGAATGTCCTGGCTGGCTTCACCTTCGGGATCTTGCCATAACCGGGATTCATCTTCGTCGGTATCGTCATCATCCCTGATCAGGGCAAGGGTAAAATCGTCAACGGGGAAATAATCCCAGGGAGAAAGCCGGATATAAAGCACCAGGGCTTGAATGTCATTGTGAGGGCCATACCATCCATGGCAGTACTGATCTAACAGTCGGGGATGAATTCTGCGGGTGGAAAAAGATGTCTTTCTGCCATTGATTCTATACAGGGCCTGGGCTGCATAAAATGAATTGACACTTCCCTGCCCGGCAATTTCCTCCAGAAGCTCCCTGGCGGATGAATCCCCCAGCAGACCCAGGAGTATGATGCCGCTTCTCTGGGGGATGCTGTCCTCGAAGCCCTCCATAAGAGATTTTTTCACCGGTTCTCCACTGCGGGGATCCTGCAGGTGATACAGGGCATCCATCCCTGTGGAGGCCATGGAAACATCCCTTTCTTTCAGAGCCTTTACCGACACCTGGTATCCCCGGGAATCTCCCATCCGGCAGAGGCTCCATGCCGAGGCGATCCTGAGGGCCGGCAGAGGCGAATCGAGAAATTGTGCAATTGTTTCAGAGGATTCCTTATCTTTGAGCCGGCCCAGACCCCACAGGGCATAATAACAGGCCAGGGGGTTTTCGGGATCAAGTCTTTCCCTGAAAATGGGAATCACTGAGGGATTCTGGGATTCCGCCAGTATTTCCAGGATGAAGTATTCCATACTGCCTGGTTTTTTCTCCAGTTCGCCTGTCAGGAGAGGCACAGATAAATCCCGCCATGAGATAAGAACTTGAATCACCTTCATCAGCAGGCTTGCCGAGGGATCACTTATCTGATCCAGCTCCGGGACCTTTCCCAGAATAGCCAGGGAGGGAAAATGGTCTGATGCCGGTTCATCCCGGGTATTCTCCCCCAGGTATTCCACCAGCGTTTCCGCAGCCCGGGGATGCTCCCATCCTGCCAGCACCTGGATCATCCAGTGTTTCTTCTGAATATCCCCTTCCCGGAATAACTTGAGAATCTCGTCAATTCCCTGGTTGTCGCCAATCTCTTTCAATGCCGAGGCCCCATAAACCCGAAGGTTTTCATCTCCCATGGATTGCATGGAGATATATGTTTCCCTCAAAGCCGGGTCTTTCATCCCTGTCAGGATTATCGCTGCGGTCAGCTGGTCCGGGGAGCCGGAAGAGTTGAGGTCTTCCTTGAGTTCCTCCGCCAGCTCAGGGCATTTCATTTCGATTATGGCTGTAACTGCTCTGGTCCGGATGGTGCTTTCCATTCGTGCCGAAAGGGCTGCCAGCCGGGGGTTGGAAAAATCCGGTATCTTCTCTGTGCGAAGGTATTGGTAAAGGGCCAGAGCTGCTCCGGGAGAAGGGGCAAAATTCAAGGCCCGCACTGCTCCCAACCGGATCATGGGGGAGGGGCTGTCCAGAAGGGGAATGAGAACTTCACCGGCCTTATCTCCCTGAATCCTTGCCAGACCTTCCATGAGCCTGGCCCTTGTTTCCACAGCATCCTGAGGATATTCGCCGGAGGCTTCCGGGGACAGGGGAGAATTTATGACCTGGCGAAGGATTTCAATCCCGGGAGAGCCTGCATCCTCAAGACCTGAGATGTCGCCGGGATACCAGTGGGGATGAGCGTAATCCATCACCGCTTCCAGGGGGAGGTTTTTCTTCCCGGATTCATCCATGACTTCTCGGGCTTCCTTCAGCCGGCCCTTTGCCAGCAGGGTCACCAGGTCATCAAGGGCAAAAACCAGGGAAGAACAGAATGTCCCCCGGAGGAATAACAATCCGAGGCAGAATATAATAACTATGATTTTTCTTGTGGGCTTCATGAAGTTTACCGCCACGTGTTTGATGGTTTCCACTTCGCCCCATGATTTTATATCCCTTTGAGTTTGATTGTTCCAGGTGAGCTGTTGGACACGACAGAGTATGACACAATCCGGGAAGAACTGACCAGGCTTCTGGGATTTCTGCCCCCTGTGCCCGATGCCGTCAGGGAAGGATTCCAGTGCCTGTATCTTTCACGCGGGGATGTTCAACTGTCCTGGCCGGTGACGGTTACCGCCATGGGGGTGATCTGGAGTGTCCAGGGACTGTTGCCGAAACTTAAGGATCCCCGGCACTCGGTTTTTGATGACTGCCCCTTGCTGTGGTTTGCCGGTTACAGTACGTCGGTGAGATCCGACCTGGTATATTATCTCGACTGCCGGCCCGGGGCTCCGGCATTGTATTTCCGGGGTGAAACTGTCTTTATGGGGGAAGAACGACACCGGGAAACCGCCGGGCAGTTTGCACAGGCGATAAAACAAGTTGAAATGATGAGAAAAAAAAACATCCCCGGCGAGGTGATCTATAACCGGGGAGAAGCCATAGTCAGGATCCTTTGGGACGGAAAACTGATAAATCAAAATCCTGCCGGTTCAGATTGAAGCTCCGTTCTTTTGCATCAGTCTGACATCAGAGCGGAGATTATCCTGCCCCTGATGGAACTCCAGGAAAACCAGATAAGATATGTCAGCCCCGCAAGGGTCAGGAAGAGCAAGAACCAGTCCCCGTGATCAAACACCTCGTAGGCCCGATAATTCCCCCTCCAAGAAAACATGCTGGTTTTTTCCGCAAACAGGATGACAAATATTTCATAAGCAACAAACAGAGCACTGCCGATTACTGCCCACCCCAGCAGGGGAACCAGCCAGACTGTGGCAAGGGCGAACACCAGCATAATCAAAGGGAAGAAAATATCCTGGTGGTATTCATGGATGAATGTGAAAACTGGAACGCTTGCCAGCATCACAGTAAATGTTCTCCAGAACATTATCATCAGGGGGTTGGCAGGCTTTTCTTCCCGAGAGAGGCCGGTTTTTGGGGAATCTGCCTGGCCTGCGATATAATCGGCCACCTGCTGATATTCTTCGGAGTGACAGACCACGGTCATCACCGTGCGCCAGCTGTTTCTAAGGTTGATGGTATAATGAGCGGGATGATACTCAACCCTGGCCACAATTCCCCACGGGGTGAAATCCTTGTTGCGGGACATCCCCGTCAGTCCTGCCCCTGCAACAGATGGGTTCTGAGCTGAAGCCCCTGCCACTGTCGCCATCGTGTTAAGAAGTCTGGCCCGCTTGTCTATGGTTTCCCACAAGACCCCTTTCTCATCAATTGTATATCGAACCCGGAACCGGTTGTTAAAAAAGATCAGGATTATCAGGAAAATCAGAATTCCAAACCCCACCATACTCAACAGGGAAATCACAAGGATAGAAGGTATTGCTTCAGGTTCTCCCGTCAACAGAAATACAAATGAGGGCAGTCCTGCCATCAGAAGACCGGTGAACAACAGCATCTGAAGCATCTGCTTGATTACAGCGGGGTTGCCCAGCAGGGGTATATCCTTTTCCCATGTCAAGACAGCCTGACGCTGTTGTTCTTCTGTATGTCCACCTGAAGAATTATCGAAGTTTTCAGTTCTTTTTTCCAAGGTGCTTACCTCTGCTTGTCAGAATTTATTGCATTTGATTTCAAAGATCAAGCCTTTTTCAGGCCCCTTTTTGTGAGGGAGGCAGGCTCCTGCTCAACGCAGGTTCTTTATGAACCGGTGGGTCTGGGGAATTATCCGCACATCCTCAAGAACTTCGAGGGCAACGCCCTGGAGTTCCATCAATTTTTCACCATCAGTTGAAACAGATCCGTCGGAGTTTGTCATCGGCTGAATTATCAAAGGAATTTTCAGATCCACTCCGGCAATGAGTTTTGCTCCGGTGCGGATCTCCTCATGGGCGGTTTCACCGGACACCACCGCCTTGACAAACAGCCGGGCATCACCTCTGCGGGCCTTCCACAGGAAATCATGATGCTCCCGCCACAGGTTCCCCCCACCAAGAACCCAGGGCAGTTTGATGTCCGCGGCTATATATTTTACGCCATCCAGTATCTTTTCCAGTTGTGATGCAAGGGTGCCGTTGGTTTCCAGGTATATGCCAGGAGCATCCCCCGGCAGGGCCTGGATGAATTCCCCAAGAAAATCCGCCTGCAACAGGGGTTCTCCTCCTGTGAGGGATATGGAATGACACGGCACCGACAGCAGGGGCAGTATCAGTCTGGCAAGGTGTCCCGGTGAAACCCCGTTGGGATGGTTCACGGGAGAGCCATGAACCGGCCACAGGGTAAAGGTGCCGGGAACATCCCCATGACCGGGAGTGTCACAGCAGGAGCAGTTGAGGTTGCATCCCCACATGCGGATGAATACCTGCCGGACACCGCACCATGGGCCTTCTCCCTGAATCGAGGCGAACAACTGGGATATATTGCCGGCAGTTTTACTGCCGGATCCTTTATCTGGCGCCATCGGAGTCCTTTCTTTCCCTGAGGGCATACAGATATTTATCCTCGCCACACAGATAAAGAGTCCCATCGGGAGCTATGCTGACAGTGGATTCCACATAATCCCCGGTTTCAAACTTCCACAGAAGCCCGCCACTGGGACTGACGCAGTAGAGGAAGTTATCCTCGCACCCGATGTATATACGGCCCTGGGGATCAACAATAGGCGATGAGAAGAACTCCTCTTCACCTTTAAAATTCCATAGCTCCCGGCCTTCAGAATCCAACCGGTACAATCTGCCATCCTCACAGCCCACCACCAGGCCCCCCCGGGGAAGGGGCGTGGGAGTCGAGGTGACGGGAGCCGGGAATTTTTTCTTCCATGCAACAGTGCCGTCGGGATTGAATACATACAGGTGGCTGTCGTCGTTGCCGATGTAAACCCGGCCCTGGCTGTCAATGGCCGGTGATGAAAAGAATTTGTTTTCCCCGGTGAACTTCCATTTCAATTTGCCTTCTTCATCCAGGGCGTAAAAATTAAAATCTTCGGATCCCACATATATGGTGCCATCGGGAGCAACCGCGGGAGATGAGAGGATCTTCCCGCCAGTCTTGAATTTCCACCGCAGGGTTCCATCGGGGTTGATGCAGTGGAGATGATGATCATTGCTTCCCACCACAACGGAGCCGTTACCGGTGATGGCCGGGGACGAGGCCACCCATCCGCCGGTGAGGTAACGCCATTTCATTGTCCCGTCAGGGTTTAGGGCAAAAACATAGCCAATTGAGCTTGTGTCCTGGCGATCCTTGTCGCCGAAGGTCTGCCGTCGGGGAATCCCTCCCCGGGGGGCGCTGCCGAAATATATGGTCCCGTCGCTGGCAATGGCCGGCGAAGAGAGGATATATTCCCCGGCCTGATATTTCCAGAGGAGTTCCCCCTGGGGAGATACTCCATAGAAATAACCGTCGCCTCCGCCAAAAAATATGGTGCCGTCGGCAGATATGGCCGGAGAGGATTTGTTTGAATGGTGAGTTTCAAATTTCCATGCCACATGAGGCATCTTGGCAGGCCCTTGGTAAGGAGAATGGCCGGTGTTTTGAAAATCTCCCTTGAAGCCCGGCCACAAGGGAACCCCTGCTCCAGGATGGGGCACATTCCCGGCGAGATCCAGCAGACGCCGAAGGTTAATGGATTCCTCCGCCTTGCCGGGAGCTTCCAGCCAACGACGGCAGGCCTGCCCGAATTCACCCCGGCGGAAAAGCATCAGCCCCTTCATCAGCAGGCGCTCCCCATCATCCAGGCCCGCAAGGGATGGAGTCAGATCCAGTCCCGCATAACGGCGGGCCATTTTCAGATAATCATCCCCACCCTCCATGGATGAGAGGAGATGGAAAAAACCCCTCTCATATGCTACTCTGACAGCTTCATGGGGATCCTCTATCTGTCCGATGTCTTCGGGAGTGATGGATCCGATCCGCCGGGGAGGCAGATCCAGGTAACCGCAGGCTGAAAGGTGGCTCAAGAATATACTGTTCAAGGGGATCCCGGTCCTGCGGACATTGTCGCCAAGGCGGAATATCCTGTAATCAAGTTTTTCGCCTCCGGCAAGATAATCGTTGGTGGCAATGGTGTATCTTCTGTCATTCTCCAGGGGCTTCCCGTCGATTGACACCTGCACCCCTTCCGGGGAATACTTGAGTTCTGCTCCGGATATGACCAGAAAAGAACTGCGCCGTTTATGGTTCACCTGCATCAGGGAAGTAACCTGCTGGCCGGTAAGCTCCATGGTCACCAGCCGGTTGCCAAAGGGCATCACCCATTCCACATATTCTCCCCGGATAATTCCATCAAGGCCCTTGCGGACTGAAAGAAGGTTGATGATGGCAAGATCTGTACGGGCAAAGCCCCGGATAATATCGCATATGAGCATGGAAGCAGGGGTTTCCCTGATGGGGGCAGGCTCATGGGTCAACCGGGAATCTCCCACCCCCAGGATGGCCGAGTGAAAGCGGGAATAATCGTTGCCGTATCTTTCCTGGAATGCCTTGTATTCTCCCTGGAGAAAGTCGGGGATGCCATTATCCCCCCGGGGAGTGTGAAAAGTCACCCCCACCCGGATCCTCCCCCCTTTTCCCCGGGTCAGACTGAAACGGGCCACCCCGTGAACCCGGGAATTGACATAAGGCGCCACATCCACTCCATTTAGTTCTGTAACCTTGTCGGAAATAAGTCCGGGATGGAACCTGCCGGGAATCACCAGATCCGCCCCCTTGATCTCACGGGTAAAGGAATCCAGGTCATTCACCCGGCAAAGAACAATTTTGATGCCGGCGGGGGATTTTTCCAGGGCACGGTTCAGGTCATTCATACTCAGATCAAAATCATAGCTGTCAAGGTGTTCTGTTTCATCTCCTCCCAGGGGGGATCTGTACGGCTCATAGTAAGAAAAGAAAGCTACACCCACAGGCCCTCGGTCGATGACTCTGTCCCGGACAAACCCCGGTTGCGCATCCTGGTTTTCAATATTCGTCCCCAAAAAAACACCCCGGATGGACTCATGAGTCAGACGATGGGAATGGTGAAACTCCAACCGCCCCGGAGATATGACTGCGTAGCCGGCCCTGTCCATCATGTCCATGACTGCCCGGCCACCGGTAAAGGCAGAGAAGTCATCAATCCCCAGGAATGTGTTCCCGCCATCCACCAGTATGGGCCGGACTCCTTCCCGGGCAATCTCTTGTCGGAGTTTTCCTGCCTCTTCCATCACCGGGGGAATGGTGAAAAGGACCCCCGCAGGCCCCATCTGGTTGCAGGGAAGATCCAGAAAACTTCCCTCCAGATTCGCGGTATATAATATCTCCACCGCCGGCCCCCGGGGAGTGCAACTCCCCAAGACCGCCAGTATCAACACCGTTGCCAACAGCACTCCGAAAAAATATATTCCTTTGTATATAATGCTCTTTTTCATGTCAATCGTAAAAGGCGGGTATTCTTAAAATCAAGGGGTTCGGAAGCTCCATGTGGCAGATCCCCTGTTGCCGGCCTGATCCACCGCCAAAATTCTTATTTGATGCTCCCCCGCCTTTATATTCCGGGGAAGTGGAACCTGCACAAAATCCACGTTTTTCTGGATTCCATTCTCAATAATTCTGCCGTCCAGATATACCCTGGTGGCCGATGGATTTATCATGGTCCCCGGTGATGAGAGCCGGGCAAATATGACCGATGATCCCGGATCTGCTCTTTTGCCCGGTTGAGGTGAGATGGCCTCCACCGAGGGCGGGGTCACTGCCACATCAAAAAATGCCGGGTCCAGCCGGGTTGCAGTCTTGTTGTTCAGGGAAAGATGCACAACCATCCGGGTTCCGGAAATATCAGCCCTGGTGAAGGTGAAATTTGCCCGGTAAACTCCTGGAGATACTTCCGGGGCAGGGATTTTATCTGCCACTCCAGGTATGTCAATCAGACACCGGCTGTCGGGGGTCCCTGTAATCGTCATGGAAAGGGAATCTCCCCGGCGGTAAGATTTGCCCCTCACCGGGCCTTTAATAGAATTGATGGCGGGAGCCCCCGGTGGATCCTCCGGGATTCGGTTGAAATCCACCCCGAACACCCAGCCTGCAAGCCCGGTGACAGGGTCGATCCGCATAAAAACCCTTACACCCCGGCTAAAGTCCCCGGGGCTGGCTTGTCTGCCGTTAATAGAAAACACGCAGTCAGGGGAAAAATACACCTGATTCCCCTGGCTGGTCAGGAGTTTGTCATCCCTCATTACCAGAAGCTGACCTGAGAGATATTTTCCCGATACCCTCACCCGGGGGCTTCCTCCACGGTCAAAGTCCAGCCGATCCCCCGGCAGGATGGACAGGGAATCGGCCCTTTCTCCAGACGGGGTTACTATACCGCCGGGCTGAAGGGTCATGGTCATTCCCCGGTTGACCCTCACCTGAAAGGACGCCGGATCGCCCTGGCGGATTTCTGTTACCGTGGCGGTGACTGAACCCCTGGCAACACCGGTGAGAATCAACAGGAATAACATAGGCAGAAATCCATACCTTGCAAGGGAGTGTTTCATATATGCTTTCCTCCGTCAGCTGTCTGCCGTCTATAAAAAGAGCCGGCACCGCCGGCCCTGATTACTGTGGCAAAAATGCTCATTCATATTTCAAAATCAGAACTTTTGTGCGCCGGGGAAGTTTCACCAGGTCCAGTTCAATGGACATGGTATAGGTCCTCTCCACATCGGTCATCTTTCCTGTGAATGCCTCCAGGGCTTCATCGGCAAGGTTGTGATTTGCAAGCTTGTCGGTGAGATAGTGCATGGGGAATATGATCTTGGGCTGGAGCTGGTTGACGATAAGGGCTGCCTCGGTGGCACCGATGGTGGTCAGTCCTCCCACAGGCAGAAACAAAACATCCACATCACCGCCAATCTGATCAATCTGCTGTTTGGTCAGGACATGTCCAATGTCCCCCATAAAACAGTAGCGGACTCCCTCAATGTGCCATACCCATACGGTGTTAGGCCCACGGCGCCGGCCCAGAAACCGGTCGTGATATGTGGGGATGCCGGCAAATACGATTTTTTCATCAGTGCGGGTGACAGGGACTTCGTGTTCTACCATAAAATCAGTAGTTCGCTTTACCACTATGGGGCTTCCCGATACCCTCCAGAGAGCATTGTGGTCCTGATGTTCGTGGGAAATAACCACTATATCAGCGCTCAAATCCGGGAAATTATATGGAATGTTGAAGCCATAGGGATCCGTGATGATGGATGTCCCCTTGGATGAGTTGATCAAAAAACTGCAATGACCGAGATACCTGACATTCATTGATTAATAGCCTCCGAGAAATAAAAACCCTGATTAAGCGGTAACACTCAGAAAATAGTGAATGTTGCCGAATATCAGGCGGTTAGTTTGGTGGGTAGATTAGATTTTTCCTGACAAGTGTGAATTGGGGAATCAGCGATGTCACCTCTTTTGCACCATCAGGCGGGTATGGAAGGAGCCACCATTACAACCAGTCCCTTGTTTACAGCAATAAAATCAAGGGTGTCCAGGGGAGTTTCCCCGGTGATGTCATATACCGTTGCATTGGTGATGGGGATAAAATCCCTCTCCTTGTTGATTTCGTCCAGGAGTCTGCCTCCGGGGACTACGTGCATTTCACCTTCAAGCCTGTATGTGGTCGTAAGGAGAATGACGGGGATTTTTTCCTTAACTGCCCTTACACCCATCTTTTTACCTCCACGCTGCACTTTAAGCTGTAAATATTATCGCTTACAAAAACTATCTTCTCTTTAACGGGAATTACCTCCTTCTTTTTGCCGGACATTAATCAGGGAATAATTTTTTTCTCCAGAGCCTGGCAGAGTGCCTCCACTACCGCCGGATCAAACTGAGATCCGGCATGTTTTTTTATCTCTTCCATGGCTTCGGCAACAGAACGGGCTTTTCGATAGGGCCGATCCGATGTGATTGCATCAAAGGCATCGGCAACGGATATAATCCGGGCCACCAGGGGAATCTCCTCACCCCGGAGTCCCTTGGGATAACCTTTGCCGTCATAGCGTTCCTGATGATACCGCACCATGTCCGCCACATCCTTTAAAAATTTCACCGGTTTGATTATTCTGGCTCCTGCCTCAGGGTGACGGCGCATGATGGCCATCTCCTCTGGATCCAATCCTCCCCGCTTGTTCAGGATTGTATCGGGGATTTCGATTTTACCAATGTCATGCAGGATCAGGGCATAACGGAAAAACTCATCCCGAACCAAATCCTGGTTTAACTGCATGGCAATGGAAAGCCCGTATTTGGCAACCCGGTCAACATGGCCCTGGGTGTAGGGATCCTTGGCTTCGATGGCCTTGGACAGGGCTTTGACGGTGTTCATATAAGAGGATTTCAGTTCTTCCAGGGAGTCCTTTATATCTTCATATAATGAAGCCTTTTCGATGGCCTGGGCCGCCAGGGATGCCATATTGAAAAGAAGCTTCAGGTCTGTTTCTGTAAACTGGTAACGGGAGGTCTTGGACACATTCAACACCCCGATTACTTCGTTGCGGATTTTTAGAGGAACTGACAGGGCAGATTTTATATCTTTCTGGATGTCCACCGAGTCGATTCCCATCATATCCACCAGAAGCAAAGGCTCCCCCGATGACGCCACTCTGCCGGCAACCCCTTCGCCGATTTTCACTCTGGCATTTCTGATGATATCCTCGGTCAATCCTTCGGCAAATCGGATGGACAGCTCTTTTTTATCCCGATCCAGGAGCATCAGGGAAACCACTCTGGCACTGAAGCTCTCCAGGGCATTTTTTACTATAAACTGGAGCATCTCGTCAAGATCCAGGGTGGAGGTCAGGGCGTTGGAGATTTCATACAGGAGGGAGAGTTCATCCACGGCAAAATTCAGGTCGGATTTCTGTTTTTCATAGATGGTGGTAAACTCCAGTACTTTTTCAAATTCCCGGACTATCAGGGACAGGAATTCCTCGGGGTTTTCATTGTTGCCATAGTCCTGCAACAGGGGCCGGGGAACATTGTAAAGCTCAAGGGTTCCCGTTATCCGTCCCCCGGACCTTATGGGAATGCATACCACATTCTTGATACTTTCAGGCTGGTTCCAGCTGGATTGGGTCCAGAATTCTTCATTTCTGAGGTCTTCATATATCAGGGGCTTTTTCTGGATCATTGCCACCCCGGTGACAAAACGGGACAAATTTTTAAGATCCTCCCGGTGGATTTCACCCTGGACATATAGCTGATGGGGTTTGTCTTCCTCCCCTTTCATGTGGAGGGCCACGGAGGATCCCCGATGCAGGGAATCGGCCAGAATACGCACAAACTCACGGCAGACCTCCGGGGTATCTGTGGTTCCATAGGGTATGTTCCGGATCTGGTGAAGAACCGCCAGTTTTTTTGTGTCGGCCTTGTTTTTCAGCCGGAGCAGAACTTCCCCGGGCTCCCATGGAGCAAGGACAAAGTCACAACCTGCGGGAATCAGCGAGGCATCTTCTTTATCCAGAATAAAAACACCATGGAGCAGGGGATTTGTCGAGAGCCGGTTTATTATGTCGCCATTGAAGGGGTTTTCCCCGGACAGGATTTCACTGTCCATCACCACATGGCTGATATCTCCCTGTTCCAGGGCCTGGGCTGTTTCTATACATGAACTGGAAGAAACAGCCTGCCACTGGTTTTTTTCCAGCAATTATCTCAGGAGCGAAACTTTCTCCCCGTCACACATGTGAATTAAAACCTTCTCCAAGGGGGTCATTCCTTTCAAATGAATGCAATTTGCAATCGAAACATGTTGCCTGAATGCAAAACTGGAAGCTCAAAAAAATGCCTCTCCCAAAAAAATTAATCTTCCCGCGGGAAAATCCTTCCAGGATTTCGGATAACCCCAAACCCCGGCAATATAAGAAAGCAATACCCGAATGTCGGATGAAGTTAACATCCTGTTAACAAAATTTTCGGGGTGATTGTGATATAATTACGGTGAACTATTTTATTGTGGAGGGGTATGTGGACCCGTTAAATTTGCCGATCAACAAAGCACCACAATGCAGCAACGGCAGGTTGTCACCACCGGCTAAAAGCATGGAGGATGCCGGCCCCCATGTGGAATCATCCCCCAGGGATATATCCGACATCGGGGCGGGCGGGGAATCCTCTGCCGGCAGGGTGAAGCCGGATTTGTGGCTCTATTCCCGTCCCCCTGGCGAAAAAGAAAAAGAAGTCACATTTCTTTTTTATCTCAACGGCCAATTCGGTGACCTGGAGCAGGCCACTGCTTCATCCATGCTGGGGCTGGAGCAGGTGGGTTCTGATGAGAATGTGAATATCGTGGCTCAGCTGGGCCGGGCACCTCAGAGAGAAGCTCACCCCGCCGGAGGTTTTGACCGCATCGATAACGACTGGTCAGGAGTGCGCCGGTATTATGTGATCAAGTCCGACAAACCCTCCAGGGATCAGGTTTCCCTGAAGGAATGGCAAAAAATCAGCCGGGAGATACCCGATAACCCTCTTGCTCATTATACACTGGGCGACGCATATACCCGGCTTGGCTATGAAACCAAAGCCCTGTCCAGTTATGACAAGGCCAGGGAGCTGGGATATGAAAAATTCCTGGATTCTCCCTTCCATCCCGATGTAGCCCGCTGGGGGAATGAATTTGACAAGTCTATTCAGCCCCTCCGGGATCTCAGGAGTCAAAACAATAATTTCGCCTCACCGGTGGAAGAGTTCAAAAATGATGTCAACATGATGCACCCCAACTCCCTGCAGGATTTTATTTCCTGGGGAATGAGCAAATACCCGGCAAAACATTATGTTCTGGTTATGGCGGGTCATGGCGGTGGCTGGACCGGCGCTTTAAAGATGAGCCCGTCGGAAGTAAGCATGGCGGTTCAGGCCGGGGTTCACAATGCCAATCAGCGCAACGGGCGATCGGATCATATGGATGCCATCGTCTTTAATTCCTGCTATATGGGGAATCTGGAATCTGTTCATCAGATGAAGGATGCATCGGATATAACCATTGCATCCCAGATGTCGGCCAGAACCACGGTGTTTCACCATTGGCCCCAGTTGCTGGGCAAGGTTCAGAAGGTCCTGGAGGCGGGAGAGGATTTTAATCCCAGGGAAATGGCCCGGGAGTTTGTGGAATACTTTGACCGGCTGGGGGAAGAAAACACAAAACGGCCGGAAATGCTCCGGCGTTCCAAGGAAACATATCTCACTCTCATAGCCCTGGACAACAAAAAAGTAGAAAATATTTCCAAAGCCTGGGGCCAGTTTGCAAAAGAATGGAAAGCCCTGGGAGTGCCGGATCACAAGATATTTAAAAATATCAAGAATGCCAAGAATTATCCGTCCTATGCATATTCCCCGGAGATGATGTTTGATTATGGAACCCTTCGGGATATCGGATCCATTGCCATCAACATCATCAACGATCCCCAGATGCCTCCCCGGTTGAAAAAAAGCTGCAACCAGATTCGAAAGGCCCTGCGGGATGCAACCATTGCAGAACAGCACAGGGGCTTCAACATGGAAGGCTCCACGGGCCTGACCATCTGGGCTCCCACCAATGCCGCCGATGTGGCCCTGATGAAGGATAAATATCAGGATCGGGTTCCTTCTTTTGTTCAGGATACCGGCTGGTCTGACAAGATGGGGGAGATCCTGAGGAATATTGACGGCCAGAAACTGGGTGAATTCCTCCAGACAATCCAGATGCTGGGGAATCTCCGCAAGATGCTGGATGTTCAGGGTTTCTCTCCCCAGGAGATTAATAGCATGCAGTTCAAGGCGGACATACTGGAAATGGAAGTGACCCAGCTTAAAAAAGAGATGGATCTTTCCGAGCCTCCCAGGGAAAACATCAATTTGGTTTTATATGACATTGAAGAATATTCCAATAAAAAAGGAGAGTTGGTGGCGGCCTCAGCCCAGAAAAAAGAGATCCCCGTCAATATTTCTCCCTCAAAAAGAACCGATGATGCAGTGGGAAGAAAAATTGTAAAAACGATCAAGGACGGTATTCCTCTCCCGGGAGATCAGAAAACCCGTCGGAAACTTCAGGAAGAAGTGGCCCAGGGTATTATCGACGATTCTGACAAGACTACGGGAATGGCATCGGGTGAGTTCTCCAATAAACTTCCCCCGGGTACCAATATGTGATTGATTATTGATTGTGAGCAGATAATAAAAAAGGCGGTGTTACCGCCTTTTGTTTTTCACTGATGATTGGCCGATGATTCTCTTTCAGTTTTTGCCGGTGAGATTCATGATAAGGTGGTTGGCCATTTTCTGGGCACGATCCAGGGCCTTGTCGGGATCTGTCCTGCGGGAGATGGCATCAAACATGGTGTCATCCAGAATTCCCCGAATCATCTCCCATGCCGCTACTTTGGGTTGCACCTCTGCATACTCCAGAGCGCTGATGCCCACCTGATAGCGGGGATCTTTTTTCAGCAGTTCCTGATACATGGGGCTTTCAATGGCGGACTTTCGCACAGGCAGATACCCGGTATGAAGGGCCAGAAACAATGTGGAATCTGTATCGGACATGAACCGGACAAATTTTCTGGCAGCCTGCAGACGTTCTCCTGACAGGTGGGAAAAAATCGCCAGGTTGGTGCCGGCAAACTGGTAGCGTTGGTGGGTTCCCCTGGGCAGGGGGACAACCCCCAGCTGGAAATCTGTCTTTTCTATCATAGAAGGAAGCCGGGATGTGGTGTCGATATACATGGCGGATCTTCCCCTGGCGAAATCTTCCCGATCGTTGAAAGAAGCATGGGCGCTTCTGTCCTTGTGAACCAGGTCCGTCCAGAACTTCAGCACTTCCACCCCTGCAGGACTGCTGAAAACTGCCCTGTTATCCTCGATAAAACTTCCCCCCTTGGCCAGGAGGTAATGTCCGAAAATATCCACCGAGGGCCGGAAGGCTATGCCGTAAACTCTGGCGCCGTCAGCTCCCTCCCCGGTGAGTTTCATCGCTACCTGCCGGAATTCTTCCCATGTCCCGGGAGGCTCAACCCCTGCTTTGTGAAAAAGGTCGGCATTGTAGTAGAGGACATATATGCTCTTGTTGAAAGGCAGGGTCCACAATTCCCCGTCAAAGGTATTGGCATGACGGAAAATGGGAATCAGATCCTCTTCATTGCTGTCGTTTGTTGGTATCAAGGCCCCGATGTCGATCCACTGGGCAGTCCAGTTTTCGTAAACCTGGGCCACATCCGGGGGAGTCTTCTGGGCGAGGTTCACCATGATTTTTCTATACAGGGCATGATAATCGTTCCCCAGCCGGGGATCCCGGGATTTCACATAGACCGCCTCCACTTGTATTCCAGGGTTTTCCTTGTTGAAGCGGTCAACCAGCTCCCCGATTATCTCTTCCCGGTAACCTCCCAGGGCATGCCAGAATGTTATGTGGATTTTCTCGTCCCCGGCCCGGGCCATACCGGGAGCCATCAGGAGGAAGATTGCCAGAACCATGGCAGCCCCGGTAAGAAAACGGTTTTTCATATTAAAATCACCTTTCAGCCAGACTCATTATAATTATATTTTCTATTGTTGCCGGTTTTCCTTTTGCCCCGGCATCCTTACCGCAACTCCACCGTCAGGGGGGGCCTGTTCAAACCATGCAGGGCCAGCTGATGAGGAGAAGCATCATCGGGGATTTCAAACACCAGGTATCCAAAGTTCAATCCCCCGGGACGAAGGATCACCAGCCAGAAATTTGACAGCCCCTCGATGTAATCGTAGGAATGGTTTGTAGTATCCAACAGGGAGAATCTTCCGGTGTAAACCTGCACCTCGTCGGAAACATTCTGCTGAGATATGTAAACAATCAGGAACTGGAAGCCCGGCTTGGGCTTGTAATAATCCTTGATGGCGTTGACTGATTCAATATTGGTGACGGTTACCTGAAACAGGTCATTACTTCGGCTTCGGGGGGAATATTTTTTTGTTGTTTTGTATGTAGTCTGGGGAGTGCCGATTTCTCCCTGGTGAGCCGGGGGAGGTATCGACAGGTTTGCCGGCAATCGGGGAGGAGCATCGGCAGGCTGAAGGGGGGTTTTCCGGCTTACCCCTTCGCTGTCGGGATAAGCGCCTTTGGAAGGCTGGCTGGAATATGCCCCGGGGGGCTTGGGGATATATTCAGGCCCCGGCCCGGGAGTGGTTTTTGGACTGCCCTGGGTCTTCTGGGGTTCGGGAGATTCAACCTTGTGTCCATCCTTTGTAATCTTGATGATGTTGCCGGCGCCGTCCCATTCCACCATCGCCCCCGAAGCCGATGCTATCGAGTCCACCGGCAGGTATAATGTGCCCTGGATCATCAGGGGAGTGGTGGTGATGACCTTGTCGTTTATTTTTACTATCCGCTGAGTGGGGTTCCAGGAGATGCTGACTCCCAAGGCCCTGGCCAGGGGATTGGCCTGAAAGTATGCTGTGCCATCCTGCATGTGAGGATACCCCGGCACCCGGACATTGTTGACAAAAACCCGCATCATCTCCTGGGCCATAGCGCACGGAGCCGTCAGCATGGACAAAAATGCCACGAAGATTACCAGGATAAAACAGGCTTTTTTTATATTCATGGGATCTCAACCTTTCGTCGGGACAAAACAGTTACAACCTGATAATAACACAATGGAAAAGAAAATTCCATAACAAAAATGTTAAAATATTTATACTCGTTGATTTTATAACACCTCGGCCAGTTTCCGGCAGAATCGGCATTTCTGATGCAGGATAAAACCGGGGAAGTATAAATATGTGTTATAGGGACTTGCAAGCAGAAGGAAATGACAAAGAATTATTTCTGCCGGCTCCGGTGCCGTCAAAAAGAGATCCGGCAGAAAATAATCCTACGGGTAGGTTCTGTTTTGCAAAATTATTTCTGGAGGTAAACATGAAAAACAAGGTCATACTTACTCTGACTGTCTTGTGTCTTTGTGCCGGGGTTGCCTTTGCATCGGGCAACACAAACGCTGCAGAAGTCCTTGTGGGCGCTAAGAACCAGGGCGCTCCTTCCCAACAGCTGGCAGGGAGAATGCATCTCATGATGCAGGGGCTCAGGGAAGTCAGGGGTGAGTGCTTCAATGGAACAGTGAAGAACCCCTCAGCCCTGATAAAACATGGCTTCACCGATGTTTCTGCCGGGGATCCGGTTCAGCTTGAAAAGACCGGAGATATGCTTTACAGGATTACCCTTCCCAAGGGGGGCCAGTCAAAACTTTTCCTGGTCAGGTTCAAGGATTGACAGGGCTTTTCCAGGTCTGAAGGGTTTTATTGAATAATTTCAGGAGTATTTATATGAGAAGAAGGATTAATGTTGCCACAATTCTGTTAATCTGTTTCTGTCTTGTTCTTACGATGGCATTTACCGGTTGCAGTCCGGTTCAGGAAAAAGAAAAAGATCCCGCCATCGAAGAAGCCCCGAAAACAGAAACCCCTGATGATGCCGTTACCGATGCTGGATCTGACGATAATGCCAGCATAATTGAACCCACGGCGAAGGCGGATCAGGGCAAAGATAAAGATGATGAGATTGATGAAACAAATGATGGTGACATCAGCATTAATGTTAAGATTCACGATTCCCCCGGGGAGAAGGTTCTGCTTCAGACCGGCAGAAAAGCCCAGTGGCCCGGGGATCTTCCCGGACATGTTCCCCAGTTTGACGGCGTCATTTTTCAAGTGCTCCATACCAATGAGGCAGGGGTTGAAGGTTACAGTATCGGCTATAAGGATCTAAAGACCCTGGAAATGAACAAATATGTTCAGGATCTGGAATCTTTGGGCTGGAAAGTCCTTGTAAAACAGGACATGGGTGACAGCTGGATGATAAATGCCGATTATCAGGAAGACTTGAAAATGACAATGTCGGTCAACCTTGAAAGAAAGGCTGCTCTGCAGATAATCACCATCACCTCCGGGAAGTAGTAATATTCCCGGGGTTGTTTATTTTTCTTTGGCAGATTTCTTTTTTGTTGTCTTTCCAGAAGTCCCGGCTCTGGTGGATTTTTTGGCCGGGGTCTTCTTTTTTTTGGTTTTTTTTGGGGAAACAAGCTCTTTTGCCATAGTTCCATAAGGGCCATCAGGATCCAGCTCCAGACAACGAGCCAGGGCTTTCTGGGATTTCTTCTCCTGTCCCGTCTTCTGGTAAACCTGTCCCAGGCGGAACTGGACATCGGCAGCTTCGGGATCGAGGCTTGCGGCTTTTTCCAGATGTTTCAGCGCCTGCTGGGTGTCATCGGTTTCCAGGCTTATGAGGCCCAGATAATAATGTGAAACAGAAGAATAATCCTGAGAGTCATCCAGTTTCAGGGCCAGCTCCAGTTTTTCTCTGGCTTTTTGGGCTTTCCCCTGTTTCAGGTAAATCATCCCCAGATTATTGTTTATCTCGGGGCTGTCGGGATAGACATTCAACGCCTGCTGATATGCCCGGACTGATTTATCAAGGTCATCCCGTTCAAAATAAAACTTCCCCATGCTCTCCAGCAGGTTTAAATCATCGGGGTTCAGCTCCAGAGCTTTTTCAAAGAGAAGCATGGCCTCGTCGGATTTTCCCATTTCGCCGTAAAGTCGGGCCAGGTTGGTGTAGGCATCCGATGAACGGGGGTTGAGCTGGACGCTCCGTTTATATTGTTCTACAGCTCTTTCTTTTTCTCCCTGGTTTTCCAGGGCCCACCCCAGATTGAAATGGGTGTGGGCGGAATTGGGGCTCAGGTTCAAGGTTTTCTGGAAGTACTCTGCACTGTGTTTCCAGTCATCCTTCTGAGCATATATCCCTCCCAGGAGTTCGAATATTTCCGGGTCGTCGGGTTCCTCGGCCAGGGATTTCCTGCACATGCTGATGGCCTTGGTGAGTTTTCCCGTCTGAGTGTAGGCAAAGGCAAGATTTTTAAATATGTCAGGCTGGCGATCCTCGTCAAGCTTCATGGATTTTTCCAGGGCCGGAACAGCTTTTTTATAATACTCCAGGCGCAGGGCAGTAAGGCCCAGGTGATAATAGGCATCGGCAAAATCCGGATCCAGCTTTACCACTTCTTCAAACTCTGTCATAGCCTCGGGATATGCTTCCCGGGCCAGGAAAGCATGGGCCAGGGAGTAATGTGCGCTGAGGGTATATTGGAAATCTGTTGAGATTTTCAAAGTGCGGGTAAATTCCGAGATGGCTCCCTCGTAATCTCCCATCAGGTAAAGGGTCCATCCCAGCTTGAGATGAGCCGCAGTGTACTCGGGATAAAGCTCGATGGCAGTGTTGAACTCGTCCACTGCTTCCTCATAAAGGCCCCGTTCCTGCAGGACACAGCCAAGACCGTTATGGGCAAAGGGTATGTCCGGGTCGATGGTGATGGCTTCTTCAAATGCCCGGATGGCTTTCTCGTATTCTCCCATCTGGTAGAAGACCCAGGCCATGTTATTATAGATGATAGGAACTTCCGGGTCCAGCTCGATGGCCATCTTGTAGTGTTCCACCGCCTTCTCAAAATCCCCTAACTTCTGGAGGGTGTTGGCCAGGAAGAAATGAGTGGCTCCCGATTCGTCGTCATATTTCAGGGCGGCCCTGAACTCCCGGATGGCATCCTCGGGACGATCCAGCATTTCATATACCAGGCCCAGATGATGGCGGGTTTCAAAGTTGTGTTTGTCATATTCCAGGGCTTTTTCCAACTGACGCAGGGCTTCTCCGGGCATCCGCAGATGGTAGAAGGCGATGCCGCTGCGAAGCGCCCTCCACAACAGAAATGCCTTGCGATCCGCCGCTGACAGGCTCTTGGGTAGTTTGCGGAAATTAAAGGATCGCTCTGCCAGGAGGTGTTCCATCTTGTCGGGGCTGGAGGCTTCCATCACAGGGAAATGATAGTCGGTGAATCCTTCCACTGCCATGTCCGATTCCTCAACCCGGTGTTCCAGGGCTTTTTCCTTGACATAGTCCAGCACTTCGCCGGTGACTTTTTTTACTTCCTCGGAGGATCCGAACAGATTCACCCCCAGGGGGCCTGAATCATCGGAGTCCTCCAGCAGGGGGAATATCCTCAGCCTGGGATTATGATTTGAATTGAGGTATATCACCATGTTGTATATGGCCCTGCTGTTGCGCCGGGGATCCTTGTCAACCCGGAAAAAAATCTTTACATTTTTCACTTCGTCAACCCTTGAATAAATGATTTACCCGGTTTTTCAGCCTCGGCAGTCTTTTTCCCTTTTTTCCAAAACTGCATCAAAAAAAGGCAGAATATGTCAGCTCATCCAATATTAACAAAAAGCCGGCAACTTACTCCTCCGGGATATATTTTTATCCTGTTTTGGTTGTACCTTTCGGGAGGCATTTATGAATCAGTCAGACCAGTGCAAATTAAATGAAGGCAGTTGTCCTGTTGTTTCCGATGAAACAGCAGTTTTTGAGATTCAGGGCATGTCCTGTGCTTCCTGTGTGAAACGGGTTGAGGAATTATTAACTGCCCGGGAGGGAGTTTCCCGGGCCGTTGTAAACCTCGCCTCGGGCAGTGTCCGGGTCACATACAATCCGGGAAAGATTGACAGGAACACCATTGCCCGGATTCTTGATGATGCCGGTTATCCTGTGGCAGGGCCACGGGATAATCCTGAAGTTGAGGGGTATGAAGTTTCCATCGGCGGGATGTCCTGTGCATCCTGTGTGAAACGGGTTGAGGATGCATTGAGGGCTGGCGATGGCGTCATCAGCGCCGATGTCAGCTTTGCCACGGAAACTGCCCGGATCAGGGTCAGCCCCGGCGGAGTCGGCAGGGAAGCCATCAGTAAAATCATTGAAGATACGGGGTATCAGGTCCGCTGGATTAACCGAATGGGGGATGCAGGCTCCTCCCG
>CAYNGH010000030.1:0-26314 GCA_964396845.1 uncultured bacterium
ACCATGGAGGGGGTGACCTGATGGATCCCCTGGGCGACATCTTCGCAAAACAGGTGATTGACGACAAAAATCACGACGCTGTTAATTTTTTTGGATATAGTCAGGGGTTTCAGGTTTTTATCCGCAAGATACCTGTAAAACCCGTCAATAAGAGGCGTCATGCGCTCCCATTGATCTGCGGTGTTATTTCGGTCAGAAACAAAAATCAGTTGTTCCCTGGTCAATTCGGACATGATTGTTTCTTTTACCCTTCTTTTCTTATTCCTTCCAAGTTGGAAACATACCGGCAGAACTCGCAAAAAACAAGCCTGCCCCTTCAGAGCGGACATAATTGCAGTGTAAATTTATAAAGGAAAACATCTGGCCAGTATTGAATAGAAATTCAAAGCTGAAATTTTTCTGTTTACTATATAGATAAGGTAACATGTAAATTGGCCAAGTTTGTCAGGGTGATGTTTTATTCCATACTCTCCATTTTTGGGGGGCTTTTGGGATACCAGATCGGCAAACATCTCCAGAACACATACAAGGAGCTGGCCGAATCTCCATTAAACCTTTGGGCCCTTGTAATTGTCGGGGTCCTGGTGGGCATCGCCGTTGCTCCCCTCACATCCATGCTGTTTCTCCGGCTGGTGGATTATGTCATATTGGGGATGAAAAAAGTTTCTCTCCAGGAAATTATCCTGGGATCCATCGGTCTGGTATTCGGACTTTTAACATCCACCCTTATCAATCTGGCCCTTTCTTTCATACCCTTTGAACGTATCGAGGTGGTGGGTGAGTTTATCAAGCCTTTTCTATATCTGGTGGTGACAATTTTCTGGGGATACCTGGGGATTTTCTTTGCCACCAGGATGGTTTTCATTCAGAGTTTCGGCCAGCTTTTCAACAAGCCTGGAGCCGGGGGATCCCGGTCAACCTTCAACTGGAGCCGTAACATCAAGGTGCTGGATACCAGCGCCATTGTCGATGGCCGGATTGTTGATATTTCCAAGGCTGGCTTTCTGGAGGGAACCCTGCTGGTGCCTCGCTTTGTATTAAACGAACTCCAGCAGATTGCCGACTCAGCCGATGCATTGAAACGGAACCGGGGAAGACGGGGGTTGGATATTCTCCACAACTTGAGAAACGATCCCGGCATCCAGATATCCGACAAGGATTATGACGAGGTAGGAGTTGACGGAAAGCTGATAAAACTGTCCCAGGAAACAAACGGGGTTCTGGTCACCACCGATTTTAATCTTAACAAAGTAGCCTCGGTGCAGGGAGTCAGGGTCCTCAACATCAACGAGCTGGCCAATGCAGTAAAGCAGGTGGTTCTGCCCGGAGAAAACCTGGAGGTGAGCATCCTCAAGGAAGGCAAGGAAGCCGGCCAGGGAGTAGCTTATCTTGACGACGGAACCATGATCGTGGTGGAGGATGGCCGAAGACACATCGGGGAAAAAGCCCGCATTGAAGTCACCAGCGTCATCCAGACCGTGGCAGGAAAGATGATATTCGGCAGGATACGAAAAGACCGGGAAGAAAAATAGCACGCCGGGGATTTATTTTTTATCGGCATTTGTTCAATCTTTTGCAACTATTATTAATCATTCTAATGGAGGTTTTTTTTATGTCGGGACCATACAGGGCAGTCAGAATAACCGATGATGTTTATTGGGTTGGAGCCATCGACTGGAATATCCGGGATTTCCATGGCTACGCCACCAGTCGCGGAACCACATATAACGCCTATCTTCTGATGGGAGAAAAGACAATACTGATGGACACGGTGAAGGAGCCTTTCAGAGATGAGATGCTCAGCCGTATCAGCTCTGTGGTGGACCCCGGCAGGATAGATATAATCATATCCAACCATTCGGAAATGGATCACTCGGGATGTTTGCCCCAGATGATTGATATGGTAAAACCAGAGAAGGTTTATGCCTCGGCCATGGGGGTGAAAGCCCTGCTGTCACATTTCGGTTTTGCTCCCGGGGTCATCAGCCCGGTGAAGGATGGCGAGAGCCTCCGGCTGGGGAGTCATCAAATAGATTTTCTCTGGACCCGGATGCTTCACTGGCCCGATTCCATGTTCAGCTATATGCCCGACAAAAAGCTGTTGTTTTCCCAGGATGCCTTCGGAATGCATCTGGCCGGGGGTGAGAGATTTGCCTGCCAGATAGACCCCGGAGTGCTGGAATGGGAAGCAGCAAAATATTACGCCAATATTCTTCTGCCCTTTTCTCCCTTTGTAAAAAAGCTTCTGGAAAAGGTAAAAAAAGTTGGGATAGAACCAGCCATGATCCTGCCGGATCACGGCCCCATGTATCAAACTCCTGAAAAGATCAGCTGGATCTTTGACCGTTACCGTCGGTGGTCCTCAGCCCCGTGCAGTGACAAGGTGGTGGTGGTCTATGATACCATGTGGAAGGCCACAGAAGAGATGGCCCGAGCCATTGCCCAGGGAGCATCAGAAGAAGGCAGTCCCGTTAAGGTTCTATCCATGGGAGCTTCCCACCGATCCGATGTGGCAACAGAGCTTATGGATGCCGGGGCTGTTGTGGCGGGTTCCCCCACCCTGAACAGAAATCTGTTTCCCACCATGGCCGATGTGCTGACTTATATCCAGGGTTTGAAACCGCAGAACCTTCTGGGAGCATCCTTCGGAGCTTACGGCTGGAGCGGTGAAGGCCCTGACCAGGTGCGAGATTATGTGGCAGGGATTGCCGAAAAAATGGTGGGGGATACCATCAAGGTTCAATATAAGCCTGACGGGGAATCCCTGGAAGCCTGCCGTCATTTGGGCGCTCAGGTGGCAGTTCGCCTCAGGGAGAGGATGAAAATTTCCCGGGAAGCCCATGAAGCCTGCAAGGGATAAGGGACACCCCATCGAACATACTCCATTACAAACAATTCAGGAGGTTCACCATGGCACAGTTTCTCGACAGCACCCCCACCCCGCCCCGGGAGGAAACATCTCCAAAAGACACATCCCCCGATATAATCGGCAAACTCCGGGGAATGATCCAGGAGATATCCAGGGATGAGGATTATGATGTGGAAAAAATCGAAGACGGCTTCATAATGGACATTCCGGTTCTTTATAAATCCGAGGAATGCGAATCGGACACTTGCGAGGAAGTCCGCCGTCAGTTTGTTTATATAACCGCCAACCGCAAGTCCGGCGACGGCGAGGATATGTATCAGGTCTTCACCATCTGCGCTCCCGAGGATGAACGGTTCTACAAAAGCGCCCTTCTTTTGAACATGAACCTTCCCTTTGGGGCCATCGCCATATCCCAGGTGGAAGGCAAGAGTTACTTTGTCCTGGTGGACACTTATCTTGTTTCCGATGTGTCCACCAAGGAGATGGAGCTTTCCATTCTTTCTCTGGCCAAAGCCGGCGACAGAATAGAAAAGATCCTGGTGGGGGATGATCTGAGCTGAGCTTATCCGGGATCAGAAATGCTGTTATTATCCAAAGCCTGATGACATGGCGGGTTGAGTTATGTCTATATGATTTCAGGCATTATCCCAGGTGCCGTCATTCGTCAAACCGGATCCCCATCCGCAGGAAGAACCGGTGATCTGATGCCAGCAACTTGGCTGATTTGGGGGTTATGAGTTTTTTCTCGATGAGATCCAGCAGGGACTGATCCATGGTCTGCATTCCCAGGTCCCTTCCTGTTTGGATAATAGACGGAATCTGATAAAATTTGCTCTCCCGTATGGTGGTGACCAGCCCCTGGGTGGCCAGAAGCACTTCACTGCCCAGAACCCTGCCCCGTCCATCAGCTCTTGGGATGAGTCTTTGAGCCACAATTCCCGCCAGGGACTCCGAGAGAATCACTTTAATCTGATCCTGTTCATCATAGGGGAAAGCATCAACCAGGCGTTCCACTGCCTTGGTGCAGTCAACGGTACGGATGGATGCAATGACCAGGTGCCCGGTTTCTGATATTTTCAGAACCTGACGAATATCCTCGCAGTCCCACAGTTCGCTTATCATTATGATGTCGGGGTCTTCCCGGAGCACAGCCCAGAGAGCTTCTTTGTATCCGAGGGCGGTGGATCCCAACTCCCGCTGAGATATAAGGCTCATCTTGCTGGGGATCACATATTCGATGGGTTTTTCGATGGTAATAATCCGCAGTTTACGGCTGAGATTAATCTCCTCCAGCATGGAAGCAATGGAGGTTGACTTGCCTGAGCCTGACGGCCCTGCCATAAGAATCAGGCCTTTCTTGAGCCTCAGGAGATTCTTCATTACTTTTGGCAGACCCAGCTGGGCCAGTTTAGGAACATCCAGGGGAATAAGCCGGAATGATGCGCCGATGCCCCAGTGATGCCGGTAATAATTTATCCTGAAACGGGCCTTGTCAAGATAATCGAATGAAAAGTCGATATCTCCTTCATCTTCAAAGATGGTTCGCTGTTCCTCGGTGAGAATGGGAAGCAGAAGATTATCCGTCAGCTCCTGATCCAGGTCCGGCAGTTCCATTTTAATGAGATCGCCGTTTATCCGCAGTGATGGAACACTGCCTGTGGCAACATGCAGGTCCGATGCGCTTTCACGAATCATGGTTTCCAGGAGTTGTTCCAGAGTAAACTGGGGACGCAGGGAAATTTTTCCCAGGGAAATCCGTTCATCCGAAGCATTTGCCGGGGCTTTCCCTGTCCTATCTGTAACCGGAGGTTCCAGGCTGTATCGCTTATCCCGGGGCTTTGCCGGAATTCTGTCTGGCTCTTTTTCCCTGTGCTGAACAGCTCCTGTCACCGGGGGGCGAAGGACTCCCGTGTCATAAGATTTCTTGGGAAGGGGCCGGGTTGGCTGGGATCGATGCATTTTAGCCTCTCCGCCTTCATAGGCCATAGGATGGGATACATCATCCACCCTTGGCAGAAAGGCAGTTTCCTGGGTTATAGGTGCTTCGGGAGTTTTTTCCCGGGTACTTATAAGATACTGGGAATCACCATCAGAACCAGTATGAATAGCCCTTTTGGAAACCCGGGGAGGAGGAGGTGATTCTGACAATCTCGGGTTGGCTTCCTTGGTTTTTCTTGGCTGGAATGGCCCCCGGGGCGGCTGACCTGGCTGACCCGGCGGAGCTGGTGGACGGGCAGTGGGGGGGGTCCTGCGGTTTTTATGGCCGGTAGGAATATAAGAACGATCCGGATGCCGGGGTGAAGATGAAACAGATCCCCCTGACAGTGCCGACAGGAACTGCTTGAAATCCAGGTTTGGATCATCGTTTTTATCTCTGTCAAATCTGGGAGGCATGTTTTAACTCTTTCCCGGAAAACCTGTGAGGGTTTCAATCTTTTTACGATCAATGGCGTGTTCGTAGGCAGTCATTGTAGTAATCTTGCCTTCTTCGACCAGTTTAATCAGGTAGTCATCCATGGATATCATCCCCATATTCTTGCTGGTCTGTATTACTGTTATTATCTGGTGAGTCTTGAACTCCCTTATCATGTTGGCAATGGGAATGGAGTTCACCATTATCTCTACAGCAGGGATTCTTCCCCAGCCATCAGACCGGATAATCAACTGCTGGGCCACTACTGCCCGGGTGCATTCCGCCAGGATGGATCTGATGGATGCCTGCCTCTGGTGGGGGTAAAACTCCACCAGCCGTTCAATAGCCTTGGATGAACTTGAGGTGTGCATGGTGGAAAAGACCAGATGCCCGGTGCTGGCGGCATTAAGAGCCAGGTCGATGGTATCCAGGTCCCGCATTTCTCCCAGAAGAATTACATCGGGATCCTGTCGCAGGGCGGAAAGCAGTGCGCTGTGGAAGGACTTGGTGTGCATGTGCACCTGCCGTTGTTTGATCAGGGATGTTTTGTTGGAATGCACATGTTCGATGGGATCTTCCACAGTAATGATATTCCGGGACTGATTCTGATTGATGATATCGATGAGGGCTGCGATGGTAGTGGATTTCCCACTGCCGGTAGGCCCTGTGACCAGGATCAGTCCGTCCACAAACCGGGTAAGAGATTCTATGGTAGCAGGAAGGTTCAACTCCTTGAGGGTGGGTATCTCCCGGGGAATAACCCGGAAAACCCCGTCAAGGCCGTTGCGCTGATAAAAGACATTGCACCGGAAACGTTGGATCTGCCCGGCGTGGGGAATCTCCAAAGCAAAATCGATATTTTTCTTAAGCTCCAGGGCTTTCTGCTGATTTTCCGTCAACACTGCTCCCAGGAGAGAAAAAGTATCCTGTCCTGAAAGGGTTTTTCTTTCCAGAACCGCCAACTCACCATAAAGGCGCATCATGGGTGGAGCGTTGACACTGACATGCAGGTCCGAGCCTCCCCGTTCAACAACTTCTTTGAGATACTCCACCAGCTTCAAAGACAAACCTCTCTTGGGGGATTATTCAAATTCAAACAGGACCCGGCAGAGCCTCTGCCGGCCTGCTTATATTTCGTCGGTATCTTTTACATTCCTTGTGCCGGAACAAGTTTTTGGGAAACCCCCGGGGAAGGGATCCCGAATTCTTCGTTGAAATCATAAGGATCCTGTCTTTGGGAGGCCTTGCATGAATATTGACATGGCGGATGGTCTGGCAAGATATGGCGGTCTTGTGGCGGCGATTATCGGGTTATCCTGGATGATCTGGCAGATGTCGGCCAAAGGGGAATCTCCTGGTGAGGATTCCGACGCCTATCGTCAGCAGTGGAAATTTCTGGGTTATTCCTGGGGCATATTTGCCCTGCCGGGGGTTCTCTCCCTGGTCTTCATGTCACTGGCCCAGGGAAAAACCGGCACCCGTGGTATTATCACATCATTTCTGGTGGGGCTTGTCATTCCCCTTTTCATTGCTTCTCTGGAAAGCCAGGCTTCAATAAAAAGATCCCGCCATGGGAGTCTTCATCTGGCCCGTTATGCCAGCATATCCCTTTCGGCCCTGGGTATATCCCTGCTGTTTATGGGCATTGTCACAAACTTCTACGGGGTGGGCGCCGATGATCTGTGGCTGGGATTTGTAATCGGCAATTCTCTGGGCATAGTCACCTTAAAGCTGTCGGCCACTCTTATCCTGTCGAAAACATACCAGATAATGACCCATCGCATGGAATCGGTATTTCTCCTTGTTAACGGGGCGATCCTGGCAACAATCCTTGCTGCTCATCACTTTCCCAGGGCCACCAGGGTTAATGCATACTTCCCTTTATTTATGCTGATGGGCATATTCCTTGCAGTGCTGATTGCCACGGTTCCTGCGATGCTCAAGAAAGAAAAAGAAATGATGAACACCCTGCCGGGGATCCTTGCCATATTTCTGGCAGTGTTCATGGGAATCAGCCTTTTTCTGGTCATGCGGTTGAATCTCAGAATCGATTATAATTATCCCCTGATCGCCGGGGCCATAACCTCGGTGATTTTCATCGTCACCCTTTATGGTTCAGGCACCAGCATCTCCGGGGTTGACTTGTCAGCGGGGGCTTTGTGCAGTCTTCTTCTTCTGGGAGGGCTCTGGTTCTCATTCAAGTGGAGCCTGGGGCTGGGAATGGCCGTATATGTTCTGGGTCTTCTCTCGGTAACATCCCTGCTGTCTGCCTTTGCGCCGATTGAACCTCTTCTGACTGACAATAAAGACTCCATGAAAACACCTCACCAGGATAGAGATGTCCTGGCCCTGGGACTGGAAGAAAAGGAAGAAGCCCCCACTGTGGAAGTAGCTGCCACATATCGCCCGCCCCTGTGGGCAGGAATTTTTTTGCGGGCCATATCCCTGGCAGGACTGGCAGGGATGATTCTGGTGCTCTTCCGGGTGTTTATCCAGAAATCTCCCCTGCTGACCCTGGGAATCGACATCACCAATGGCGACACCATAACTGCCCTGCTGGCAGGGGTTCTTCTGTCCCTGAGTTTTGAAGGCTTCAATCTCAAGGGATCCAGTGTGTTTCGTCCTCAGGCCTCCGGCAGTATAAAAGATGGAATATTACTATTCTCTTTCTCGGTGATTGTCAGCGTTATGGTTCTTCTGTCCTCGGGGATTTTCTTCCGTCTTGAGGGTTTGGGCGCACTGATTCTGGGGCTGTCCATACCTGCAATTATAGGTGTGTTCACTTTCTTCTCCCAGAAGGTTGACCGGGGACTTTACCGGGCTTCCCTGAGTCCCATGTGGATCGCCACAGCCGCCTATGCCAATTTCCTGGTATATTACAAAGATGTCCCCGACCAGCTTACCCGCATTCACAAGCAACAGCTGGTGGTGGGAATGATTCTGCTGATTATCGTGGTTTATTTTCTGGCCCATTACCAGAACCGGGGAAAGGACAAAGTAGCTAAAAATCCTGATCCTCTGGCAAATCCTCCGGGGACAGACTAAAAACAGCGACGGGCCTTTCCATGCTTGGTGATGTTTTTACATTTTGTTAACAAAATCTTCTTGTGAATTGGAGCTGTGGCAGGTTATAATTTAACTCAGGCGGTCTGTTCCATGATTCTTCTGGAACAAGATTTAATTTGGGAGAGTCGATTATGAGCATGGAAGTCAAGAATCTTTTTACAAATCTGGTGAATCAGGAAGGCTTTAAAGCTGTCAAGACCCGAGAGAAATCCCATGACAGCGGGACAATCACGGATCAGGTGGACATCGGGAAGAACAACACCCCTGCGGATCAGTCAAAAGAACTCTCCCGGATGGCCCTGACGAAGGGCGCCAAGTCTTCCGATGAGCCGGAGGCAAAAGCATCCAAACTGGGAGGCATGGGCAAGACTGTATGCCTGGCCCTGGCAGGCATTACCCTTCTGGGGGGGGTATCCTGTGTTTCCAACCCCGACGGAAATATTGCCCCGGAAGGCCCGGCCCCCACAGAAGTTCACCAGGAGTTGCCGGCAGATTCCCTCAAGACTGAAACCCAAACCATAGCCCAGGATGCAAAGGCAGACTTTTCCTGGGGCGGGGAAAAGATCACCGAAGCCGTCAAAGATTTCAAAGAATCAGCTACCAGGGAAAACCACACCGACAGCAAGGGCAATTTTACCATAGTCAACCAGAAGTATAAAAAACAGCTTAACGATTTTCTGGACAGGCATCAGGGCAAGACTGAAAGCGACAGCACATCCAGGGGGCCGATACAGTCTGTTGTTGAAACAGCAGAAGCCCTGATGGACAAGGCCGCCGACAAGGTCAGACAGGAAGCCCCCAGGGTGGAGGAAACATTAAAAGACGGCATAGATAAGGCAACAGAAAAAACCGAAGAAGCAGTTGAAGACCTGAAGGATTCTTTCAGCAGAGAAAATTATACCGACAAAGACGGCAACTTCACCATAATCAACCAGAAATACAAGGGCCAGCTGAAAAACTTCCTCAACCGCCTAAACAGCGACTGACCAGTATTCAGATACCCGGGCAAATAATTGACGCAGACGAACAGGGACGACATTTTCATGCCGTCCCTGATTATTATAGATTCTGATGTTTCCCTACTCGGGATGAATCGCATCAACGGGGCATACCTCAACGCATGCGCCGCAGTCGGTGCAGGTATCCGCATCGATTTCATACCGCTCATCACCTTCGGATATTGCGTTTACCGGGCATACCGATTCACAGGACCCGCAGGAGATACACTCCTCATTAATTGCGTGAGCCATTGGCACACCGTCCTTTCTTGAAAGGTTTCATTTGATGATTCCATATTTCTCTGTCGGTGCCGGTGTTCCTTTTTCACAAACAACAAATGATACAAAATCACCTGTCCCTCCTGTCAGGATCCTCAAAAGTATCGACGGGCATCCCAGGAGCGGGTTCTATGGGCAGTTTGGCCCTGCAGGAAAGGTCTTCCCCAGGGACATCCCCAGACAGGCTTTCACCGGCCAAGGCTCCCATAGTATTCCGATGCACCAGGAAAATCAGCAGTCCCCAGAAGACCAGCCCCGACAGTATGCCGGGAATCCTTGCAGAGAGGCCTGTCACCTTCAGAAGAAGGTTCACCAGAAAAGGAAGTGTCAGGCTGTATATGGCAATAACCCCATGCTGGGAGAAGGGAAAGGAACAACCTTTGTTTTTGCCAAACTGCAGACTGACAAATCCCATCAGGGGGACAATCAGGCACATGGCCAGGGTCTGCCAGAAGAAACCCAGAAGCAATGCAACAGGAAACACAATGGAAAAGGCAGCTCCCTTCCACCGGGTAATGGTTTCCGGGTTGATGGTAAACTTCTCAACTTTTGATAAATCATGGGTCCTGGTATCATATCTGCTCTGTTTGAGCACCATTTCAGATTCTCTCAGCAGGATCCCCTGGGGATAATCCCTGAGGTCCTTGATCTGGCCTGTGGTATCGATAATAAAGACAATATCCTCTTCCTGGTTATGTTTAACATAGGGCATCGGAACATCCGCTTCCACCTTTCCCTTGTTGATGCGGATTTCCGGCAGGTTTTCCCGGTAGAACTCAGCCAGCTTGTCAAGGGAAACCGCAGTCATCATGGAAAAATGAAGGCTCACAATCCCCTGATACAGAAAGAGAAACAACGCCAGAAAACCGATGGCCGATAAAAGTTTTACCCGTCGAAGGCCTTTGAAGCTGTGAGGATTCTTGATGGAATCGATTATGGCAGAAAAAAAACCTGGCCGGGGAGTATTGTTCATGTTGTCTTCCAAGGGATACCTCCTTGAATCATACCCTGACTACCAGCAGGGAAAAATCGTCGGTTATTCGTCGGCGGGTAAATTTCTGAACCCGGGTCAGTAGTTTGTTGGCGATCCCCTGAGCACTGAGGTGGAAATTCTCCCGAATAAACTCCATTACCCTGTCGATGCCGAAAAATTCACCTTCCCGGGATCGCCCCTCAGTGACGCCATCGGTATAGAGGACCAGGATATCTCCCCTTTCGATCTTTTCTACTTTTTCTTCATAGACAGTGTCGGGGAAAACTCCGATGGGCAGATTGGAATCGGGCAGTGTCAACACTTCTTTTTCCGAGTCGTCCCATATTATCAGAGGTTCGTGGCCTGCCGATGAATAGGTGATCTGCATGGAGTCAAGATCAACATCGATATAAAGCAGGCTGATAAACTTATCGGTGGCGGTTTCTTCTTCCATCAGCTGGTTGAGCAGGGTCAGAATATGCCCCGGAGAATACCCTGCCAGAGCATAGGATCTGATGATATATTTTCCCCTGGCGTTGTATATGGCTGCCTCGGTGCCTTTCCCCGACACATCGGCAATGACCAGAGCAAAATGCCGTTCCCCCAGATTAATCACTTCAAAATAATCCCCCGAAAGGATCTGGGAAGGGATATAAATGTTACCGATATCGGTGCCGGGGAAGGTTATGTCCCGGCTGGGCATCAAGTTCCGCTGGATGATCTGGGCAATGTTGTATTGTTCCTTGTACAGGCGGGCATTTTCAATGGCCACTGCTGCCTGGTTGGCGATGGTGGAAAGCAGATTCACCTCCTGAGGCGAAAAACGGTATATGGATTTTTTATATATATTCACCAGCCCAACCACTTTGTCCCGGACCTTGAGGGGAACCGACAGCAGAGTTCGAAGGCCGTCCCGTTTGACCTGTTCCGGAAATTTATAAGGCGATGAGCTTCCCGGTTCATCGTGAAGGACCATGGGACGGCCCAGCTTTGCAGCTATTCCGGCTATTCCCGATCCCACCCGGATGGTTTCTCCCTGGTGATATTTACCCAGTCCCAGGGTTTTGATGATAGTCAGCTCCTGGTGTTCCTCGTCAAGCATCATTATGGACACCGCGTCGCCGTCCATGACTTTTGCCACCGATGAAGTTATCTCATCGATGACCCGGTCCAGCTGAAGGGTGGAGGTGATGGATTTGCCTACTTCAAACACCGTGGCCAGCTCCCGGACTTTGTTCTTGATGATGGCATAAAACCGGGCATTTTCGATGGCGATGGCTGCCTGGTTGGCGAAGGAACGCAGGAGCCGGATTTCCTGGCTGTCAAACTTGTCCCCTTCCCCGCAGAAACAGTTAAGAACTCCCACCACCTTCTTCCGGGTTATGAGGGGTACCGACACATAGCCTCCCATCCCTGAAGATTTCAGGGTTTGATACACCTGGGGATCTTCTCCTTCCACTTCCCTGGATATATAATGGGCCATATATCTCCGCCGTTTGGCAGCCCGATTTGAGATGAGCTTATGGAAGGATTCCTCCGCCAGAAGGCCTTTGAGGCCCTGGGAAGCCTGCATCTCATAATCCTGACGGGGTTCCTCGTAGGAGAGCATGGATGTGGCCTGAGCGCCGATGAGGCTGGAAGCCTTGCTGACCACCAGGTCAAATACCCTGGGAAGGCTCAGGGTGCCGGTGACTGCGGTGGAAACCTGATGCAGGGCTTTGAGCTGGTCCAGGTTGTTTTCCATCTGTTCCATCAGGGTGGCCCGCTGGATGGCCGAGGCGATCTGCAAAGCCAGGGTCATTACCAGTCGTACCTGTGAATCAGTAAAAGTATGGGCCATCCGGGAATCATCCAGGTATATGATGCCGATAAGCTGATTCTTGGTAAAAAGAGGAACCATGAGGCATGAGCTTGAGGGGAGGGCTTTGAAGAAACGTTCCATGGCAGGACAGCTACTGGATGCGCAGGGAAGGTTGACGGGCCTTCCTGCCACTAATTTTTCCCACAGGTGGTCATCAATCTCATCGATGGGAATCCGGAAAAAGGAGAAAAATTCCCTCTGCTCTTCAGAAAGCCCCAACTCTGAAGCAGTATAGAGATCCAGCTTCTTGTAGTCCAGAAGAAGAATTATGCACCGATCGATGCCCACCACATCCGTCAGCTGTCTGGCAGACCGATCCAGGACTTCTTCCAGATCCACCGATTCGCCGATGGATTTGGCCGCCTGGTAGAGGGCTGTTGCTTCTCTGGCTTTCTTTTGTTCCATCACAAACTGCTGGGCATTATCGATGGCCAGCGCCGCGTGCCCGGCAAAGATGGACAGAAGTTCCACTTCATCGGGGGAAAACTCCCTGGGCCTGCGGTCAACAATATTTAAAAGCCCCTTAATCTCACCCTTCCGTTCCAGGGGAATCCCCATATAAGATTTAATCTCCTGAGGGTCAAAACGATCCTCCAGGTAATGTTCCTTGGTAAAGGTTGTCAGCTCTCCCTGCCGGTCCTCATCTCCCCGGGGATTGTCATAGGCCACCGCCACATAACGGGAGAGCCGTTTGTTGTCGATAAGATAAATGGATCCCGCATCGCCGTGGGTGAGGCTCACGGACATTTCCACAATCAGCTTCAGAAGCTCCTTGAGATCCAGAGATGTGGCCAGGGCTGTTCCAATCTTGGTGAAATAAGATTTTATCTCGTCCCTGGATCGGGTCAGGTCCAGGGCTTTTTTCTGGCTTTCGTTGTATAGCCTTGCAATCTCCACCACCAGAGAAACTTCAGAGGCCAGGGCTTCTGCATATTCGATTTCCCGGCTGGCAAACATCCGCCAGCGTCCCCGGCTTGCCAGGTGCATTACACCGATGATCCTGTCGCCGATGGCAAGAGGTACAGATAAGAGAGATTTTATATCCCACTGGCGGATGGCGTCGGCATCAAGGCGGTTGTCCTTCTCTGAATCATAAGAATAAAAGGTTTCCCCGGTGGATGTGACAATCCCCGTGGCGCCGACTCCCGGTTCAATCCGACCTCCGAAAATCTCATCGGCATACTGATTGTTGGAAGCAAAAATCTCAATGAACTGCCGGGAATCGTCTAACAGGGAGATGGCGCATTTCTCCACATCAAAGGCTGAAGATACCTTGTCCACAATGGAAAGAAGCAGTTCCCTCAGGTTGATTTCTCCCGTGAGCTGTCGGGCCACTTCCGAGATGAAGTTTACAACCTTGAGAACCTTGCGATCCTGCTCCTCCTTGCGGATTTCACTCTGATAAATCCCGGAAATATCTCCCAGTTTGTCAATTACCGCCTGAAACTTTCTCTGGTCCAGAACCGGGACTTCCTGGAGGAGGTTTCTGGCTTCTGCCACAGTGACAGGCAACTGGGAAATGACATCTTCAGGAATGTCAATATCGTGGCTGGTGCGGAAATATCCCCCCGCCACATAGAGGATTACTTTTCCCTGATGATCCCGCAGGGGCAGAGCAAAAGATTTAATCCCCAGGGGACAATCTTTCACTGTCAGCTGGCCGGTTTCTTCCGCCTGACTCACAAGATCCCGGTGAAAGGCCCGGCATTTTTGAAATATGGGGGATTCGGGGCCATGCCGGGCAATCAAATTGCAAAGGGGATTCAAGCTTTCCCCTTGGTGAAGCTGTTGATGCTCCGCCGAGAGAAGCACCAGATTCAGTCCTGTCAGGACAGCAACAGTTTCCATGAGGGAATAACAGCTCTGATAGCATGCATCAAGCTGACAGGAAGACTCAGTATTTGGCGCAGTAATATAAAAGGACATTTTTCAAAATATCAAAAAAATAAAATTTTCCCTCGATAACGAAAAGGAGCAGAGGCCCTGCTCCTGGAAACTATTGCTGATTTGGCGCAGTTAATTGACAACACCGCGATACTGAAGGAATTTCTCGATGAACCTCAGGTTTTCGACAACTACTACATCTCTTTCCATGTTGACTGCTCCGATTGTTTTTAAAATTCTACCAGATCCCGGGATGTATGTCAATCAGCCCCCATTTACCATATGTTCAAATTCAAAAGCCCCGGCATTTTTCCTCTGACAGGAAATTTTTTTTAAAAAAACAGCGGGTATCTATTGACAAAATGTTAAAAATCCCTTATCTTAGACTTTGCAAAGGTAACTTACATGGGTAGGTGGCCGAGTGGTTAAAGGCAACAGACTGTAAATCTGTCGCGCGACGCGCTACGGAGGTTCGAATCCTTCCCTGCCCATTCAAACTCCCCTGCAGGATAAATCTTACAGGGGAGTTTTATTTTGTGGAGTTATATTTTCAAGCAGGCTCTTCACAGAAAAAACATCAGGTTCGATACATTTCCCGGATCTTTATGAAATCTTGTTCCCGGGTCATGAAAGCTTCCACCACATCGGGATCAAAATGCCCCCCGGAGCATATGGATATGAGCTTTTTTGTCCGCTCGTGGGAAAAGGCTTCTTTATAAACCCGATCAGAAGTCATTGCATCATATACATCGGCAATGGCCACAATACGGGCTGACAGGGGAATCTCGTAACCCCTGATGCCGTAGGGATAACCGCTTCCGTCAAATTTCTCATGGTGGAAATATGCAATATCCCTGGCCATTTCCAGATACTTCGGGCCTTCCAGGAGTTTCCCCCCGATGATGGTATGCTTCTGCATTATTTCATATTCCCGGTCATTTAGTTTTCCAGGTTTTTGAAGCACGGCATCGGGGACTCCCACCTTGCCCAGGTCATGAAGAGGCGAAGAACGATATAGCTTTTTGATGAATTCCGGGGTGATGATATCTTTGTAGCGGGGCATCCCTGAGAGTTCGTCGGCGATAATCCGGCAATAATTGGCCACCCGGCGCAGGTGCTCCCCGGTTTCCCTGTCCCGTTCCTCCACTAATTCCGCCATCTTTGCAATCAGGGTAAACTGGGTTTCCACTTTTTCCCGGAACTGGGATCGGGTGGAAAACAAAGCCCCCAGGGCCACCGCCAGCCCCCGGATGGTTTCAGAATCATACTTGCTGACAGGCTCCGGATAATTAAAGGCCAGCATCAGTCCCCCAGGATCGCCGTTTATCCGGCATGCCACATAATTTTCCAGGGATGGAATATTCTCGGTAAAATATGCAGGGAAAAGCTCCTGAAAGGTTTCCCGATCCTGACGCTGGGGATCCCGGCTGGCATACACCAGATCGCTTCTGTCTGATGTGAGCCGGCGGAGTTCCACAGGATGAAAGGTTTTTTGGGGCGCAGCAGGATGGACATCCCCGATTTTCTTTTCAAACAGGCTCCCCTGAAGCATTCCCTCGGGGTTTTCCCTGGCAATAAATACATGGCTTGGACACTGGGACAGGATTTCTCCTTCCTCCCTGATAAAATGGGACACCGCAGGACGAACATCAACCTCTTCCTCCAGGTCCATGAAACGCATCTCCCGGAGAATTCCCTCGATAAGATCCAGGATATTCCGGGTGCGGTCATAGGCGTTGTCAATCTCTGTTTCCAGCCGGCGGGCGCCGGAAACATCCCGGCCAAGGATCATTACCCTGCTGTCGTCAGATTCATAAGGAATAAAAGAATATGATATGGTCCTCCCCGACAGATTGGTTTCCACACGGCGCAGGGTCTGCCGGGTGCCCACCAGCTTTTCCAGATGATTTTCAAAGTCTTCCGGCAAAACATTTTCAGGCTTCAGCCGGCGGTTTCCATTGGAAGAAAGAAAATTCTTCACTGCTCTGTTGTAATATGTGATGCCGTGGTCCTTCTCCCATTCCATAATAAAATCGCCGGTGGAATCAGGAAACATGGCCATGGAACGCAAGCGATCCCGATATTTCCCCAGGTTGGATGCATCCCGGATGCACATGTAAGCCACCGGTTCCCCGGCACTTTTTAAAAGACCGCAGGTAATCTCGCCGTCAAATACCCGGCCGTCCCGGGCAACACAATGAGTTTCAAACAATATGACCCGGTCTTTTTTCACCGCTTCAAACACCGTGGTGAGAGAATCAAAAGATGACCCAGGCACCAGGGTGAATATGGAATATTTTTTTATCTCCTTTTCAGTATAACCGAAAAGATATTGACTCCCTTGATTCCATGCGGTTATCCTGCCCTCGGTATCACACAGAAGATAAGCATCCGATGAGCGAGTAAAAAATTCTTCAAAAAGGCTTGACGCCTCGATTCTTGCCTTGGCCACAGGATTCTTCCTTTCGCCGGGGATTGATGTGCATCTATAATACTTATTTGCTTTTACCTTCTGCTCTCCTTTTTTTACACTTGCAGTTAAAAGGAAAAAGATGTTTTTTCTCTAACTCTTTGAAAAACCGCAATAAGAGGAAAAACATGAAAAAGATAATCCCCGGAATAATTGTTCTACTTATCATCGCCGTAATCCTTGTATTTTCCATAACACCCATAAGAATAGCCCTTCTGGGCATATCTCCCAGATATCATTTTGTGCCGGAAAAAAGCACCAGTTATGATATGAATACCCACCTGAAAATGACCATGGAAACGGAAAACCTTCCCGATGCCCTCAAAGACAGCTTCCCGGTTCGAAACATGGAAACCTCGGTTCACCAGACATTAAATATGAAAACCGACAGCCTGGACGGAAATATAGCCGATGTCACCTTTACCGCCAGGGTTGAGGATATGAGCCTTTCAATCAACGGTGAATCCGCGGATGAGCTTATTCAGACCGGACAGGAAAACTCTGTCACCCTGACCGTTGCCCCCACGGGAAAAATCATCTCATCGGAAAACCAGACCGAGTTGAACGTTCTTATCAGCTCCCTGCAACTGACCGCATTACATCCCCTGCCGGAAACTGCAGTTAAACCCGGGGCCCGGTGGACCCAAAAAAAAGAACTGGAAACCAAACCGGGGTTCGGCAAACTGAAACTTACTGGGGATGTGGAGTACACCTTTATAAAGCTGGAAAAATTCCAGGGAGCCACAGTGATGCGGGTCAATTTCTCCGGCCAGCTCACCCCCGCCATCTCATCGGGAGGGCCAATATCTATAAAGGGAGATACAAAGGTCACAGGATATTATCTCTTTGATGTCAAGGCAGAGGAAGTCGCTACAGGGACTGTCACTCTGGAATTTGACAATCATATCAATCTCCAGAGTGCCCTCAGCAGGCTTCTGGAAAAAGCTTCATCCTTCAAAATAGCCCCCAGGGCCACTCTGACCATTAAAATCGAAAGAAAGCAGTGATAATGAGCATCAGTCTTGTTTGAGCTTATCTATGACCTTCATAAGACAGCTTGCCTGCTGTTCCCTGGTGAACCCAAAACCCTCAAAGGTCCTGCGAAAAACAGCCCTGGCAGCCTCTTCCCTGGAAGAATAATTCTTTGGAAGCTCAAAGGCAAACATCACAAAGCTGACTTCCACCTCTAACTTTGCCCTGGAAAGCCGGGACAGGTATTCCATGTTCCGGTCAAACTCCCACCGGGATACAGGCCCTATCCCCATCTTTTCCGGAAGATCCGTCATAAAGGCGGTTTTCATATCTCCCTTGGGCTGAATCTCCAGCAACAGTTGGGCATCCTGAGAAAGCCTCTCCCGGGGAAGGTCTTCGGGGACCCGCTGAATCCAGAGGGCAAAGGTATCTCCCATGGGTCTTTTGCCCCCGGTAAAGATGGTGGATACCGCCTTCCACAGGCTCTGTTCCTTCAAGGTCTGGTATCTCAACAGGAAGGCCTTGATGTTTTTCAGGATGGTCAAAAGGGCTTTTCCGTTGGCTTGAAAAGAGAAGCTCACCGGATTGAATCCCAGAGCAGGGGGAATATATTGAGTGAAAAAATCCTGAGCGCTGGCATCTCTTCCCAAACCCCGCACCAGCTCCAGAAAGCCGATGATTTCTTTACCTTTCAGGATCTGGGCACGACGGGTAATGGGAGGCAGGGTGTCAAACCAGGTAAATATGGCGCTACGGGCTTCATACCACAAAACCTCCGAAGAGGGCCTTGGTGAGTGCTCCGCAAAAAGCTCGATAATCTGATCTGTTATGATCTTTTCGTAGTTCTGATGGGCATCCACCGGGGAAACATGGGGAGGGATCTCCGGGGCCTGGTATGCCGGCTTGGGATAAGGCTGTGGCTGAGCTGTCTTCATCTCCACGGTGGAATAAGGCTCCTGGGGGGGGATCTGCTCCACTCCCGGATACCCTGGAGCAGGCTGAGGCTTTTGAGAAGCCCCGGGATAAACCTGGGACACCGCTTGAGAAAGTTGAGCTGAATAATCTGTCTGCTCTGCCAGGGAAGTTGCATGGGGAATATCTCCCCCGCCGGGAGGAATTTCCGGTTCCACCTGGGGTTCGGTGATTTCAGGAACCGGTTGGGATTCCTGTTGAAGATCCTCTTCGGTCATCTCGGAGAAGTAAACTATGATGTCCTCGGGATCATGAACCATCTGCCATATGGTATCATAGGTCATGCTCATAGCCACAAGGGAAGAATGATCTCCGGTTTCTCTCATCTGGCGGAAATTCATAAATATTTCGACTTTCCATGGGCAGGCATGGAATATCACCGCCAGCATTATTTCGATAAGGGCAGGATTGATGCCATAGGGAGGCTGAAGCAGATCCCACAGGACATCATTTATGGGGATGACATTTATTCCATCCTCCACCGACTGGAGAATCCTGGCATACAGGGTGTCCCACACCGCAGCCACAGCGGTTTCTTCTTCCAGGGGGCCTGACACTACAAATTCTTGAAAAATATTCGTTTCATTGGCCAGGACCACAATTCCAGTGTTCACCAGAACATCATAAAGAAGCCCGTCATAAAGCTCGGTAATCTGCAGAGGAATGATGATGGATCCGGCACGGCCAAATATTTTTTCCACCGCAGCTTTGCGGATCTGGATATACTCATCACTGTCGGTGAAGGAAGAAACTGCAGGGTTGGGAATCACCGGTGTAAAGGGGAAATTTTCTTCCATCATGGCATCGGCCAGTTCGAAGATGGTCTTCTCCTGAATCTGATGTATCAGGTTACTGCGGAAATGCCAGTAAAATCGCTCCGGACGCCGGAAAAACTCCAGTTTCTCCTTGAGTTCACCCTCCAGCTCCGATGAGCGTTCTTCCAACATCTCCCTTTCATCAGACTGGGGATTGGCAAAAATTGGCTCCTGACGGCGGATTTCATCCAGGGCTTCCAGCTCCCATACGACTTTAAAAAAATTCGCAGGACGCACCGGGACAGCAATCACCACCCGGGAAATGTTTTCCCACTGGGCAGAAGCAGCGATATTGCGGGCTTCCATCAGTTCCTCGTCATCGTCGGTCACCAGATAAAGGATAGCCACATCACCAACATATTCACCCCGGCCCCGTCCCAGAGAGCTGGTGATCTTAACGGGAAAATCCGGGTTTCGCAGTTCTTCCATACCCAGATACAGGCAGTTGAGCTTCCGGTCGGTATAATATGTTTCGTTATATGTCTGGGCAGGCACATCGGGAAGCCTATATTTTTCATTTAGAACATCCGCCGGTTGCACATTCTTCTGAATCCTCTCAATCCGTCGGTCAACAAACTCCTGAAGATTAACGCTGGACTTCTGGATGGGCAAGCGGATTTCCGATGTATTTCGATCATATTTGAAGCCGTTTTTCTGGATCATATCCACAATGAGGGATTCCATCCTCTTGACTTCCCGATCGTCGAACTGCAGGGAGTTAAAAATATTCTTCTTTGTAGGACGGATTACATCATCCCGGACCAGTTGCATCAGGGTAATCAACCGGATCATCCTGCGGGCCAGGGGATTGTTTCCCGAAAGTATGTTGGCTTTGTTGATGGCTTCAGCTACATTTCGCATATGGGGTGATTCCTTGATGGCCTTTTCATAGTAGCTGAAAAGATAATCCGGGGTGAACATGGACAGCTTCCCCGATGCCTGAAATATTCCGAAGGTATCAAGATAATGGCGGAAACTGCCGGCCCCCGTATCCCGGAAGAAATTAATCAGGTTCTTCTCAGTGTGGCATACCTTCTGGGAAAGCAGGGGCAGGAACATCAGAGTGAAGGGATGCAATGGAAAGCAGGCGGGAAGCAGTTTGTGCTGGATGTAGTCCACGCCCCGATCCTGAAAAAGACCCGCCTCATAAGAGAGGCTTGCCAGCTTTTCAAACTCGGTGTTGGAAGTCAGCACTTCCAGGGCTTCCATGGAGGGATGATCCAGCAGGGTTGTGGTGGCAAGATCCACCCATTCTTCCGGTTCAAAATCCATCCACAAAAAATGATCAAATACTTCACAGAACCTTTGCCTGGCTTCTTCTTCCATTCCCCGGGCAATATACTTCATGGGAAACATGGACCCGATACCCAGGAAAAGAACCGGGAACTGGCAGTTTGACATGAAGTTTATTAGTTCAACCATAGTGGATGATATCTCCGAGCCTGTCTGCCGTTCAATATCGATCATCACCGGCTCAAAATCGTCCATAATGAAGAGTATCCCGTTGTGAACCCCTGCCTGTTGCAGATGACCAGTAACATGTCTTATGAATTCCGGGGCCGAGCTGGTGGAAGGGGGAGGGAAATCGTAACCTTCCCGGGTCAGGGCAGTATCAAGAGAACCAATGATGGAGGTGTTTAGAAGGGGCATGCTCATATCCAGAGGAGGTACCAGAGCTACCAGAAAGTTCCCCAGTTCCTGTTTTATTCTTGTATGGGGAAAATGGTCCCGATCCTGCAGAATATGCCCCATTACCGGGTGATCCATGGGCTTTCCCAGAAAGTTCATAAGATACAGGCCGACATGGGACTTTCCAAAGCCCGGCCTTCCCGACAGGAGAAAACTTTTCTGCCTGCCCCCGATGACACCGTCATATACCAGGCTTGTCAATTCCCTGGCCATATTGGTGAGGTAAGATCCCTCCATCAGGGACATGTTTTCTTCTTCATTGTTTATGGCATTACTCAAATCCAGCTTGTTCAAAACCTTGGAGTTCACGTTAATCAGGCTGGACATGTTCCTGTTACCAAGCATCAGTTACAGCTCCTGCCGGCATATTGCCGAGTGTATTTATATTGTTTCCCCATATGCAAATGGCACCGATTACTTATTATAGAATCATGGGGGATCTTCCTCCATGGTTGGAGGAATGTCACAAGTCCAAAAAGCAAAATAAAAAGAGCCCCGGTTGCCCGGGGCTCCTGTTGTGTTCGTTGTGTTGTTCCTTAGAACTTCACCTTGAACTGGGTCATCATCTGAACGCCAGTGAAGCTTTCAGGTGCATTGTTCAGACCGTTGAAGTTGTTGCTCAACTTGTCGGACTGGTTATACAGCCTGATGTCGAAGCACCACTGGGTGTTCTTGGCTATGTCATAGTCGAATCCCAGGAAAGGTGCGCTCTGAGTTGAGTCAACAACCTTGGTCCCGGCATTGCGCCAGTTGCCATTGAACATTGCGTGGTAGCCTTCCATCCGTCCCCAGTCGTATCCGCCCCGAAGGGTGAACTTGTCGCTGAAGGCGTAGGCCAGTCCCAGCTTCAGTGCGTCGTGGCGAAGATCCACATGGTTCCACTTGGCGACGTTGCTGGCCTGGTTGGCCACACCGGATTCTCTCTTGTACCGGTAGGTGTCATACTGGACATTGGCTCTGAAGGGGCTGGGAGCAAACTTGTACTCGACGCCGCCTCCAAAGTGATCAGCCTTGCCTCTTGGTGTTGCAGCCACAGTGGAGCCAGGCACGTTGGCCATGGGGCTTCCTACGGGTGCATCAAGGGTCAGAGGATTGATGGTTGCCAGTGCGTGGAATACCGGGTCAACAAATCCGGGCTTCATTCCATAGAGAATGTTGCCGGTGGAGCGGTGAGGCTCACTGGCATCAGCCTGCTGGAGGAAGCTTCCCCGAAGGTTGGCACGGCCATTGCCCTGGGAGAAACGATACTCTATGCCAAAGCGGATGCCCTGACGGTTGTTGGGATACATATCAGAGTCGTGAAGCTGATAGCCATCTCCGTAGTATGCGAAGGTGGGCATATTCCACATGTTCAGCCCCAGGCCGTTGCCGTAACGAATCTGGAATGCATCATAGTATGCATCGGTTGAAACGTATTCCACATCGATGTCCAGAGTATTGGGTTTGTTGGTCCAGCCGATTCCGCCCCGGAAATGGGAGCCGTTTACATTGTAACCGGATTCCATGTTGGGTTTGTAGTCGCTGCCGGCATAGGCCAGAACGATACGGATGTCGGAAGGATCAAACCGGTGGTTGAAGGAGATGCCCCACATGGTCTGCCCCTGCAGTCCGATGAAGGGAGTGTTGCCCCTCATGGGTCTGTGGTTGGCCAGTCCAGGAGTGGCGTTGATCACGTCGATGGGGTCACTCCACTCAACACCAGATCCCCAAAGTCCTGCAAATCCCAGAGGAACTCTTCCGGGGAAGTATCCCAGGGGGCTTACATTGGAGCTGGTTTCAGAAACCCTGGCGAAGTTCAGCTTCACACTATACTGATCCTTGACTTTCCAGTCCAGGTTCACGCCCCACAGGGTGGGCTTCGTGGTGAAGTCTTCGTTGGGGAGCCTGGTGAACATTGCTTCCCACTTCATATCGGAAATCAGGTGAGCCTTGCCTTTGACCTGCACGCCGAAGAACGGAAGATAAGCATCTTCGCCTTCGTAGTACTTCCAGGTGGAAACCCGGCCCTTTTTGTCCTTTGAAGTGTTCATGTCTGCATAGCGGGTGCGATCCCGGCCGTCGATGCCAGGATTGTCGATGTTGGCCAATACGAATGAATCGAAATTGGTCTTCTCGATGGCACCAGCGATGAACTTGGTGTTGGTGGGTTTGTGCTCTACCCAGAACTGATCAAAGGTCATCCTTGTCCAAGGTGTATTGAAGTTGTTCTGGATTGCATTGGATCCACTGTCATAGGTGAAAGGATTTGAGGCGTAAGGAGCAGTAACTCCCCAGTAGGCATCGATCCAGCTGTCGCCCATTGAAGTGTAGGCGGCGAAACGGATGCCGGCATCCATATCCTTGTTAACCTTGACTTTGACACCAAGCCTTGCCCTTGCGGTGAGGCCGGAGCCGTTCATCAGGGGACGCCAGTTGAACATGTTGTTGGCACCGGGGAAGTGCAGGAAAGCACCGGCGGCGCCACCCACGTTGTCGGCCCAGTTAAAGCCGGTGGTGGTGACGTTGCCGTTGTTCCGGATGCCGATGGTTACGAAACGGGCCACGAAATCACCCTCAAAGGTGATCCGTTCCAGCTCGGTAACCCTCTTGTCCAGACCGGAAACGCTCTCTTCCAGGTTCTTTACCCGGACTCCCAGAGCGTCCAGCTCGTCCTTGAGGTTGTTGGTCAGAGCCCGGAGTGCCTCCAGGTCTGCCTTGGTTGCAAATGTGGCGTGGGCGGCTTCCATTTTGGCAAGCAGCCTCTGCAGAGCCATTGCCATTTCCCAACGGGTAGCGGCTCTGTCGCCTTTGAATGTTCCATCAGGATACCCTTCCAGGATACCCTTTGCTGCCAGGTCAGCGACAGCGTCACGAGCCCAATGCTGATCGGGCACGTCAGGGAACAGAGGTGCGGCGAAAGCGGGGGCCATCACGGAGAAGACCAGCGCTAACACCAGAAACATTGATAGTCTCTTCATTCCCTCTTACCTCCTTTTAGATTGATTTGATTTTATTGTGGAGGTTCGCTGTCTGTCGGACGACTTATGATGAGCGTCCAAGTTTTCTCACCGGCTGACTTTCCGACTTACAGCTTGCCCCCGGGTTTACGGCTCGCCCCCTGGGCTGTCAGCTACCCTTGTCCGGGAGGTGTGCCGTTGAATCCCTGCATAAACATGCCAATGTTTCTTCGACATTATAGCATAGTTTCCTGCTTTGTAAATACCCTGCCGAAAAAATTTTTGGAATCCTGTTTCGAAATTTCTCCGAATCCCGTCAATATCCTCTTTCTCCAGGAAAGATATTTGTAAAAAATATATTAACACTCCGCCGGATTAACGTCCGAAACAACCTGAATTGCTATGCATGAAGATTCAACCCCGGGAAAAGGAATCCTGTCAGGGAGCAAAGAAAATTAAACTATCAGGAAAACCATTGCTGATTGTGCTGATCTGACAAAATTATCATTATAATACAGAGGTATAAAATGAGAGAATTTATCAAGGCCTCCCTGGCCTGGCTGGAAGAACAGGGAGTCACCTATGCCGACGGAAGGCATGTACGAAGGCGGTTTCAAAGCCTCAACACCAAAAACGGCCGGGTGGAGAGCATCAACGAAAAAACATCCAAGGGCGTGGGAATAAGGGTCCTGTTCAACGGGGCATGGGGCTTTGCCGGCACAAACATTCCCGATGAAGAAGCAGTTTTACAGGCTGCATGCCGGGCACTGCGCCTGGCCAGGGCCGCATCCCGGGTCAAGGTCCTGGATGTCCAGCTCTCAGAAGCCCCCACAGTGCGGGATTCATACAAAACCCCCTACGAAAAAGACCCCTTCCTGATTCCCACCGATGAGAAAATTCGTCTTTTACTCTCATGCGATGAGATAATGGCCCGGCACAATAAAATCCGGGTGCGCCGGGGTCATCTGGGATGCTTCCGGGAAGAAAAAGATTTCATATCCACAGAAGGCTCGGAAATTTATCAGGAGATCCTCTGGACCGGCGGAGGAATAATCGCTGTGGCCTCCGATGGAACCGACAATCAGGTCAGTTCATACCCTTCATCCCACCAGGGAGATCATGCCTGCCGGGGATGGGAGTTCATAGAATCCCTCAAGCTTCTGGAAAACGCCGATGCCACAGCAAAAGGAGCTGTAGCCCTTCTCTCGGCGCCCCAGTGTCCCCGGGGAAAGACAAATCTTATTCTGGGGGGGGGACAGCTGGCCCTGCAAATCCACGAATCCTGCGGGCATCCCATCGAGCTTGACCGGGTCCTGGGAATGGAAGCCTCCTTTGCCGGCACAAGCTTCCTCATCCCCGACAAAAGAAACACCCTGATGTACGGCTCGGAGCTGGTGAACCTCTACGGCGACGCCACCTTTCCCGGCGGTCTTGGCACCTTCGGCTATGATGACGAGGGAATCCCCGCCCAATATTTTGACATTGTCCGGGAAGGCCTCTTTGTGGATTACCTGTCCAGCCGGGAAACAGCAACCCTCTTCGAGGAAAAATCCAACGGCACTGTTCGGGCCGACGGCTGGGATCGGATGCCTATGATCCGCATGACAAACATCAACCTGAAGCCCGGCGACTGGAGCCTTGATGAGCTTATCCGGGACACCGACAACGGCATCCTTTGTCGCACCAACCGCTCCTGGTCCATTGATCAGCAAAGGCTCAATTTTCAATTCGGGTGCGAATCCGCCAGCAGAATCGAAGACGGCGAGATTACCGGCATTTACAAAAACCCCACATATACCGGAATAACTCCGGAATTCTGGGGATCCTGCGATGCCATCACCGGCCCGGAAACATGGCATGTCTGGGGAGTGGCCAACTGCGGTAAGGGTGAACCCATCCAGACAGCAGTGGTGGGCCATGGATGCTCCGAGGCCCGTTTTCGAGATGTACAAATTGGCATCGGAGATTTCAGCTGACCGACAACCTATGATCGCCGGTTTGCCAAGACATGAAACAAAAATGAGGTGTAATATGCTTGGACGTGAAAAAGCCCTTGAAATACTTGATAAAGCCCTGAAATGGTCAGAATCCGACGGAACCCACATGGTCCTGACAGG
>CAYNGH010000031.1:0-26206 GCA_964396845.1 uncultured bacterium
ATGAGCCGACATGACAGCAGTCATTGAGAAGATTGCGGAATGTGAACAAAAATAAACACCCACCGGCACTTTAAAACCCCCCCCATTTTTAGAAAATGGGGCACTTTAGAAGTGCCCCACAGTTTCAAATGGGGCAGGAAAAAGGTTCTCCCAAAAAAACAATAGTATTTTTCTATGCTTTCCCTGTTATGGCGTCGAATATCTTGCCCAGGAAGCCTTTCTTTTCGCAGTGGAATTGGGGGCCTTCATCGGCGAACTGGCACAGAAGGTCCCTCTGTTTTTTTGTCAACTTGGTGGGGGTGACCACTTTCACTTTAGCGTGGAGATCCCCCCGGCCGTCACCCCGGAGTCGGGGCATCCCTTTGCCTTTTTTGGTGATTACCGTTTCCGACTGGGTCCCGCCGTCAATCTCAATCTTGACGGTTTCGCCGAACACTTCAATCTCCCGGGAAGTTCCCAGGGCTGCATCGGCAAAACCGATGGGCAGATCCACAAACAGGTCTGCTCCTCTGCGGTTGAACTGTTCATGTTCCCGGATGAACACGAAGATATAAAGATCCCCTGAAGGGCCTGAGTATTCTCCGGCTTCGCCTTCGCCGGGGATTTTTATTCTCTGGCCTTCCTCAATGCCGGGAGGGACTGTGACGGTGATCTTGCGGCGGCTGATGGTTTTTCCCTGGCCCTTGCATTCTTCGCAGAGTTCTTCGGGGATCTGCCCCGAACCCTGGCAGGCGGAACAGGTGGATGATGTGACAAACTGGCCGAACATGGTGTTCTGGACATTTCGGATGGCACCCTGGCCCTGGCACTGGGAACACTGACGATAGCCGGAGCCGGGTTTTACCCGCCGGCCATAGCATACGGGGCATTTCTGGTATGTCTGGACATCCACATCCATTTCGACTCCCCGGAAGGCTTCTTCCAGGTCGATCTCTATATCCTTGCGGACATCCCTTCCCCGGACAGGCTGAGGCCCCCGGGGTCTTCCCCGCCGGCCCCCCATACCGCTACCAAAGAACATATCGAATATATCGCCGAACCCCCCGTCGCCAAAGTCAGCGTCAAAGGGACTCCCTCCGAAGCCTGCTCCTGAAAGACCGCCGTGGCCGAACTGGTCGTATGTGGCTTTTTTCTCGTCGTCAGAGAGAACCGCATAGGCTTCGTTTATTTCCCGGAATCGGATTTCTGCTTCTTCTTTGTTTTCTGCCACGTCGGGATGATACTTCCGGGCAAGTTTCTTGTATGCCATCTTTACTTCATGTTTTGTGGCGTTTCGTTCAATTCCCAGTATTTCGTAATAATCTCTTTTTGTCATACCTTCACCTTACTGTATCCTTTGATCTGACATATTTTAATCTATGTTCGTAATAAAATCAACCCCATGCAAGAAGGGATCAAAATGGTTGATGCAAAAGATAGTAACCGAGAAGGAGATGAACAGGAATGAGTATGAAACAGAAGCCACAAGTCAAACCGGATCAGAATGTAAACCAGAAGGAACTCGACACCCTTACCCTGCTGAGCAGGATGCACGAGAGCCTTCACACTGATGATGATTTGAGACGATCCCTGGACCTTCTTTCGGATCACATAATAATGTCTATGAAAGTCAAGGGATGCTCTGTCAAGGTGTTAAACGAAAGACGCACCCGGCTGGAGATATTTTCCATCAAGGGCATGTCCGAGGAGTTTCTGAGCAGCGTTGGAGCTCATGGCATGATCCGAAGTCCCATGAACCAGGCCGCCATAAAGGGTGACGGGCTGTATATTAACGATATTGGGGAAATTCAGGATTTTGAGATACCTCCTGAGCTGATAAAAGAAGGGGTTCAATCCATGGCGTCCCTTCCACTTCAGCTGGAGGAACAGCTCTTTGGCGTCCTGAGTGTCTATGATAATAAACCGCGGGAGTTTGACGAGAGTGAGAAGATCCTGCTGGAAACCCTGTCAGCTCTTACCGCGGCGGTCATCAGATCCCTTCGGAAGTATCGGAGGACACAGAACCTGGTGAACCTGGTCAAATCCCTGACCATGTCCCTGGATATGGATGATGTCTTGAGGGAAATCACCATACTGGCCACCCAGAGCATGAAGGCCAGAGCCTCTTCCATCCGGCTGTTGAATGAATCAACCAACCAGCTGGTTTTTGAAACTTCCTATGGCCTGTCAAAAAAATACCTGGAAGGGATCCCCAAAACCAGGGAAATGAGTCCCATCGACACAAGGGTACTGGACAACAAGGAAGTGGTCATTGTGGAGGACCTGACAACAGATCCGGTAATCCGCATGAACGAAGAAGCCGGTGAAGAAGGTCTGGTCACCATGATTTGCGCCCCCATGACCGTCAAGGATAAATCCATCGGCATCCTGAAGCTTTATTACAGCACATCCACCAAGTTCACCCTGGAAGAGATGAATCATCTTACAACCCTGGCGGAGCTTTCAGCTGTGGCGGTGATGAATGCCCAGCTCTATGAGAAACTTCATTCTCTCTACCAGATTACCTCGTCACTGTCGTCAACCCTGGAATCAAAACGACTGCTGGAGCTTCTGGCCATTCACGGGGCAGACTACATGAAGTCCATGGGATCCAATATACTCCTTTGGGATCGGGTTCACGACAAGTTCTCGGTGCGAACAGCATATCACCTCCCTGAGGAGTTCATAAAAGAAATGGACTTCAACCGGAATTCATGGAGCGCCAAGGAAACCCTGAAAGGCAATGCCATAATTGTCGGGGACATCGAAAACGATGAACGGCTGGACATAAGAGAGCAATGCCTTGCCCATGGGATCCGGTCCATGGTCAGCGTCCCCCTGAAGATAATGGGTTCGGTCATTGGCATTCTGCAGATTTTCTGCCGGCAACCCCGCACATTTACCACCGAGGAGATCCAGTTTCTCACCACTCTGGCAAACCACGGGGCAATGGTTTTGGAAAACGCCCAAATGCACGAACACTTTAAAAATGAATATGAAAAGCTGGTGGATGATATATATGTATGGCACGACTGGACCAGCTATATCATCCGGGAATAATATCCATCCGACAGCGGGTCTGTCGGGTATATGCCGAATTAAAAAAGCCCCATATGGGGCTTTTTTGATATAATCTATATAATCTCCGGAAATATATCAGACTCCCGACATCCTGAGCATCTTTCTGAATTCTTCTTCCCGGACCACCTTGTCCATGGCTTCTTCTTTTGTGATCAGGTTTTTCTTGAGCAAAGCCCGCAGGGACTGCTCCTGGGTCATCATGCCGTAATCCCGGCCATGAGCTCCCATAAAGGCATGAACCTGAAGCAATTTGTCATCCTTGATCATAGTGCGGATTTCCGGTGCTCCCGTGAGAATCTCAAAGGCAGGAATCAGTCCGGTGCCCTGGGCTTTTTCCAGGAGGGTCTGGGAAATGAATGTGTTCAGACCCACCGACAACAGGGACAGGGCCTGGTTTCGCTGATGAGGCGGGAAGAAGTCCAGGATTTTGTCAACCATGACCGTGACATTGGGAGCCTGGGCTGTGACAATGACCAGGTTTCCTCCCGCAGCCAGATTTAAAACATGCTTTGCAACATATTCTTCCTCAAACTCGGTGATGACCAGAATATCACAGGCCTGATGCCTCAAAGATGAAAAGGCGTTGGCATAGCTTCGAAAGTCGGTCCCCTTTTCCCGCTGGCATATGACTCCCTTCTTGTTCTTGTGAAGGTAGTCGATGGGGTTTTCGAAGGTGAGGATTTGAACGGAACGGGTTTCCAGAATATAATTGAGCATGGCTGCCAGGGTGCTGGATTTTCCTGATGCCTTGGGGCCTCCGATGATTACCAGTCCGCTTTTGGCTTTGGTGGCAGCGTTTTTGATGGATTCCGGCAGGCCCAGCTCTTCAATGGTGGGAGGGCTGGGGGGATTGGTGGCAATCACCATGGCAATTGAGCCCCGCTGGCGGAAAACATTTATCCTGAAACGGGAAAGACCTGGTATGGAATAGGAAAAATCAACTTCCAGCCTTTCGTCAAACTGACGTTTCTGCTTGTCGGTCAGTAAGGCGTTGGCCAGCTTGGCGGTGTCTGCCGGGCTGACTATATGAGCATCCAGGGGAGAAAGCCTGCCTTCCTGACGTAGCATTATGGGACTTCCCGGAACCAGGTGGATGTGGGAAGCCCGTCTTTCCACCATCAGGGTAAAAAGTTCATTAAAACTTCTCAAGGTTTTAGCTCCTTCCGGTTTGTTTACTTTTTCTTTTCTTCGCCGATAAGACGGGTGAACTCATCGGGGTTGCTGGCCTTGGACAGAGCATCTTCAAAGGTGATGAGGCCCTGCATGTATAGGTTTCGAAGGGACATATCCAAAGACATCATCCCCAGGGATCCTCCCGCTTGAATGGCGTTGGGGATCTGGTGGGTTTTTCCTTCCCGGATGATGTTGCGGATTGCCGAGGTTACCGGCATCAGCTCCATGGCCATAACCCGACCGCTTCCCTTGGCCTTGGGGATCAGAGTCTGACAGAGAACCCCTTCGATACATACCGATAACTGCATGCGGATCTGGGACTGCTGATGAGGCGGGAAAATATCGATGATACGGTCGATGGTGGCAGGCGCGCTGTTGGTATGAAGAGTCGCCAGCACAAAGTGGCCGGTTTCCGCCGAGGTGATGGCAATCTGAGTGGTTTCCAGGTCCCGCATTTCGCCGATGAGTATCACATCAGGGTCCTGACGCAGAACATGCTTCAGGGCCATGGTGAAGGAATGGGTGTCAGCGCCAACTTCCCTCTGGCTTACCACGCTGTTTTTGTCTTTGTGAAGAAACTCGATGGGATCCTCCACAGTGACAATATGACAACGGCGGTTTTCGTTGATATGGTTGATCATGGCCGCCAGGGTGGTGGATTTTCCAGAACCGGTAGGCCCTGTAACCAGGACCAGTCCCCGGGGCTTTGAAGCCATGTCCTTGGTTATAGCCGGGAGTTTCAACTCGTCGATGGTGAAAGGACGGGAAGGAATCACACGGATGGCCCCGGCCCAGGAACCACGCTGAAGGTATATGTTGACCCTGAAACGGGACAGCCCCGGTATGGAATAAGCAAGGTCAAGTTCCTTGTCGGCAATGAATTTGGCCTTCTGTTCATCGGTGAGAATAGATTCCACCATCCTGCGCACCAGGTCCGGGGTCATAATCTCATAGCTGGCAGGGGTCAGTTCACCATCAACCCGGATCATGGGAGCAGAGCCCGCCTTCAAGTGCAGATCCGAGGATCCCCTCTCAACCATGAGATGCAGCAAGTCTTCAATACTAATTTCTCGCTCCATCAGTTCTTCCATCGAATCCATAAGCGGGACCTCCTTGAATAATATGAATAACCGGATAAAAAAATATTACTGATACTTCAAACCCGTCCTCCCAGTAACAGGACATAGTTTTGTTGACATTTTCGATTCTTACAGCCATATTCCTCTAACCGGGAAAAACTTATCCGTCAGGGAAATAATCATTCCCCCGGGGAGGGTTCTCATGCAGGGCAAATAAATAACATCCCATGGCGACTTACTCCAGAAGGTAATGACAGAGAGTTGAACTGATATGACGGCACTTCGTATAATCACCAGTGTTCTTGTTGTTCTTGTCCTGACGGCACCAGCCTTTTCCATTCCTGAGGAAGCTTCATTTCCCGGGGAGTATGCCGGGCATATCCAGACAGAACAGCTTGTCACCGGTGAGATTGTTTCCATAAATCACCAATCCAGAACAATTAACCTGAAAACCTTTGGAGGCTCCTTGGCAACCCTGAATTTGCCCCTGGGAATTCCGTTGTTTATAAACGATGCTCCATCATCCATTGAAGAACTTGGCCGGGGTGACAAGGTGGCCATGGTGTGCCGGTGGCAGGGTCTTGATTCAGATCGTCCCGATATCTTGATGGTTCACCTGGCTATGGATGGGCGGACTTTTGTCCTGAGAAACCTGGCCCTGGAATATGGAGGCCTGATCTCACCGGGACGGGTGGTTGAAGTGGATCCCTCGAAAAGAATCATGACCATATCCCTGGGAAAGGGTGTCACCTGTTCGGTCAGCTATGATGACAATACACGATGGATCCCCGCAACCAGCAGGATCCAGAGCGTTTCTGACTTTATCGGGCATCGGGTGTTTGTATTCGGCCCTGATGACGGCAACGGTAAGGCACGGATGGTGCTCAATGAACTGGGAGTTGTTTCCATGTTTGAACTGATGGCACGGCAGGGACGATTCATTAAGCCTTCTCTTATCCTGGCATCGGGCCCTGTGGTGGATATTGAGGAGAGCTACCTGACGGTAAAAAGAGAAGACGGCCCCATAAAAATTTTTACCCCCGGAAGAACCGCCTTTATCAGAAATAACCGCCTGATTGACAGGAAGAATATCAATCCTGGAGATCAAGTGATGGTGAAAGGTACAATGGGACGGCACATGGTGGCCTCGGAAGTTATCTGCCGATGACGATGGAGCAGACACACCGCCTTCAAGATCCCTGGCACATCTTCAATGTCTGGATTGCAGATTGCCGGGACTGGTAATCTCCTACCTTCTGATACAGAAAAATGGCCTCGTTAAGATGTTTTGTCACTTTGTTCATGTCCTGTCCTGCAGGGTTGTCAAAATAAACCGCAGCCAGGGCGCTGTGAACCAGAGCCTGGCCCGCCTGGTCGCCAAATCGTTTGTATATGGCCATGGCTTCTTCAAAAGTCTTCAAGGCCAGGGGAAACTTGCCCTCCAGATAATGAATCTGACCTGCAAGGAGCTGACAGGAAGCCTCGCCGATGGTATTTTTTATCTCCCTGAACAGGGAAAGGGCCTGCTGAGCCTCCCTGAGGGCTTCCCCGGAACAGCCCGATTCAAGAAAAATCTTTCCCATTATCAGACGGTGTATGGCTTCGTTCTTGCGGTCGCCATTCTTCTGCGCAAGCTGAACCCGGCTCAATGCCTGCTCAAGGGTCATTCCCGAAACCCCGCCACCGCCGGAGCCACTGCCTCCCATCCCCGGCATGGGGCCGTAATTTCCCAGCATGATAATCTCCTCGATAAATTATGCAGTTTTGTATATTTGCCCCGGCACAGGCAAATATCCTGCACTCCTCCGCTTAAAACGGGGAAACATGGGTCATGATACCAATGACCGGTGGGACATAGCCTCGGGCTGTAGGTTGTGTGTCGGTGAGAGTTGTCAGATATTTTGTCTGGAATGGAAACTCCATAAAGTCCTTCAGCGTCCTCTGGTGATTATCGCCACTGGGGTTATTCTCAAGGAAGTCCTCACTCCCGCACAGATTGCCGGGATCGTCATGGTACTTCTTGGAGTTCACTTCGCCAAGGTGAATCCTCCCATTAAGGCGGTATGAAAGGGCTTCCCTGTCACAGGGGTGATGCCGGGGAACCAGATGCTCCTCAATGTGAGGCAGGATAAAATCTTGACCCCTCAGCTTTGAAACCGCTTTGCAATATGTCGTTCATGCATCACTTCATCGGGACAAAAAAGGTAATATTACGTGAAACACAGTGATAATCGAAAAGATATGTGTTGAGTGTTTACAATCCTTTAACATAACTTGCTTGATTTATGCCCTTGCAAGTATTTATAATATAGATATTAAGTTGCAAACACTAATTAAAAGGAGATAACACAATGAACAACAGCATAAATCCCTTCAGAAACACTTCTGAGGATTTCCATAAAAACAACAGAATATATCACAAGTCCAAAATTCTCGAGGTAGGTATTCCCCTGAAGGGCCGGATTGACTACATCGACTTGAACAGCAATGGCAAAATCGACAGAGAAACAAGATATGGGGGTTTTTTTAAACCACATACCTTCTGGATTGAAATGAAAGAGCCTTCGCTTCTGGAAGACTACAACAAGTTGAGTGCCTTTGCTCAGGCCCATGATATGGAAGTTCTGACCCAGGATGCCATGAAGGAACTGGCCAGCACAAGTTCAATTCCCACCGGGTATTATGAGGTGAAGGGAGATCGGCTTAACTACATCAAATACCAGGATGTTGCAGTCAAGAATGCCGGCAACACCGAAGGATTGGCAAAGGGGCTGATGCCTTTTGCAAAGGATCCCAAGTGGGCCATCGATTTTAAGACTAATCAGTTTTTAGTATATGAACCCAAGGAATAAGACTGCGTATCTCTGAAAGAAAAAGCCCCGATGAGCAATGTTGCCGGGGCTTTTAATTTTCCGGCCCGGAGATGAACCCTTCCCGGACAGGTGGCCTGTCGGTTATGGTGAATCCCTCTTCTTCGAAGGCCTGGCGGATTTCTTCTTCCATCTCCCCGGTCATATGGAGAATATCCCTGGCCCTTTCATAGTCCACTGAGCCGTCCAGAGTCATTATGCCCATGCGGACAAGAAAGGATCGGGGGTTTCCCCTGGCAAGGAAGGCTTCAATCCGTCGGTTTATTTCAAGGCGGGCGTCATCGCCAATATCCATGTTCATTATAAATAATCAGTCCTGGGGTACGTATTCCGGCTTAAAGGTACAGATGAAGGGAAGGTGCCGGTATCTGTGCTCATAGTCCATTCCATAGCCCACCACGAAAAGCTCCGGGATTTCATACCCCACATAATGGGGGACAATATCTTTCTTGACACGGCGGGATGGTTTGTTCAGGAAAGTGCAGATCTTGATGTCTGCAGGGTTTCGAAGACTCAAGACCTTTATGAGATAGTCCAGGGTCAGTCCCGTGTCCAGGATGTCCTCGATGATTATCACATGACGTCCTTCGATGTCTTCATCGAGATCCTTGGTGATCCGGGCAATCCCTGATGTGCGGGTGGATTGGCCGTAACTGGAAACCGCCATAAAATCCAGGCTCAGGGGAACTTTTATCTGGCGGATCAGGTCTGCGGTAAAATAGAGGGAACCCTTGAGAACGCAGATGACCAGCAGGTCCTTTCCCTGGTAGTCCCGGGTGATTTCTTCTCCCAGCTGGGCAACCCGCTGGTTTATCTGGTCCCTGGTATATAGAACCTTGTCGATGGGTTTTGCCAGCTCACTTTTTAGTCCCTTGAGTGTTTCCATTGGTCAGTCCCTTTCTTCGTCCATTGAATTCCATTTCCAACTTCCAACTTCCAACCTCCAAACCCCTCCAACCTCCAAACCCCCTCCAACTTCCAAACCCCTCCAACCTCCCAGCCTCTAACCCCTAACTTCTAACCTCTAACTTCCAAACCCCATGGTTCTCCTTCCCGGTTTGATATCGCAGCTGTCAGGTCGGGGAATCTATTTTTTATGAGGGTTTTCAGGTGGTGCATCACAGGTTTTTCTGATACATAATGACCCAGGGCCAGGATTTTTTGTCCTCTTTGTTTTGCAGAAAGGGCATCGTGATATGAGATATCCCCGGTGATCACAAGATCAAAATCTTTCCCCAGCTTGCTGAGAAAAGACCCGCCACTGCCGGGGATCACCGCCACCCGGCATATGGAATCGGGGTTGCCTGCCATCCGTACACTGGGATTGTTCAGTTTTTCCCGCAACAGTGCCGATAATTTCTTTGGAGTCAGTACTGGATCAAACCTGCCGGTGATTATCATGTCCATTTCATCGTCGGGGTCATGGGTGAAAGGTTGGATGTCCACAAGCCCCAGAAGCTCTCCCAGGGCTTTGCCGGTTCCCTGGGGACTTCGATCCAGATTTGTATGACAGGCAATGTGGGTAATGTTGTTTTGGATCAGCCGTCGGATCATATTCCCTGGGGGAGTGGAATAGTCTATCCTGTTCAGGGGCCTGAAGATAAGGGGATGATGGGTTATTATCAGGTCTGCTTTGATTTCAATGGCTTCGTCGATTACCTCGGGGCACATGTCCAGGGATAAAAGAACTGTGGCAACCTCCCGGGACAAACTCCCCACCTGGAGTCCTACATTGTCCCATTCTACAGCCCGGGATGCCGGGGCAATCTCTTCAATGAAATCCATTATGTCCGATGCTGTTGTTTTCAAGAATCGTTCACCGTCACTTTATCAATCTCTGCCAAGATCCCAGGACGAATATGGATTCAATGAGCACCACAAAGGATCCGACAAGACACAGGATACGCCATGTAAGGCTCATGTGGGTCTGCAGGAATGACACAAGCAGGATCAGGGAAATCAGGGTCATGATTATTGCCCGGGCTTCTGCTGCCGAAAGGAGAAGGACTCTTGTCACCTCGGGATACAGGTATGTAATCGCCAGGGTGATAAGAAAAAGCACCGTTGCAGTTATGTTGAGATGCGACAGAGTTTTTCGCATATGAATCCCTCCCGGTATATCATTTTATGTGGTTCCGGGAAATCCTCCGGAAAAACTCCGGGAAGCCCATGAACCCATGGGGCTTTTTATTTTTCGAACAGGATTTTACCTGTCATCTCCGAGTCATATCCCCCCAGAGCATCTACTTCCCGGCGGAATTCATCAGAATTGACCACCTGAAGCAGACACCGGAGAGGATAACTGGAAAGGTGGACTTTGGGTATGACAAGATCCAGGCGTTCTGGAACTACAGGTATGAAGTCAAGCCCTGTGGCCTTGGCCGCTTCCAGAATCCCCAGCCCTGCATCGGCCTGGCCCGCGGCTACCGCCGAGGCGAGGTTCAGATGGGTATGAGCCTCGTGGGAATATCCCCGCACCTGGTTTATGTCAATCCCCTTCTGTCGCAGGTGATAGTCAAATATCATCCGGGTTCCCGATCCCCGGATCCGGTTCATTATGCTCACATCAGGCCGGGTCAGGTCATGGAACCCGGAGATATTTTTTGGATTACCCCGCTCCACAATGAAACCTAACTTCCGGTGAAACAGGTTCACCAGAATCAGAGGGACATCGTGGAGAAATTTTTTCACCAGGGGTATGTTGAACTGTCCCGATTCATCGTCAAACATGTGTATGCTGGCCCCGTGGCAGTATCCCGCCTTCAGGGACATCAGGCCCCGCATGCTCCCCACATTGCTGAGAAGCAGGGTTTTGCGGGGGAACTGTTTTTGAAACTCGTTTCGAAGGATGTCAAAACATATGTCATGAGTGCCGGAGATTAGGATTTTCCGCCGGATGTCGGCACCGGGATGAAGCATTTCCACATTGACCTTCTGGCCGGCATCCATTTTTTTTGTCCCGGCTTCAACCCGCATTATTCCATCGGATCTCACCAGGGACATCAGGATATGTGCTCCCCGGGAAAGTGGCACAACCACCGGCATATCCTCCACCTGTCCCATACTGACTCGTATGAATTCGTCAACCCCCTGGGGAGATGTTATTTCCCGGGAAAGGTATCCTTCCACCATTGGGGCAGAAGGTTTTTCCATACCCAGACGGCCGTAAATTACCGGAAGGCCGAACAGCTGAAAAATCTTGAAGGTGGACAGGGGATAACGGGGAAGGCCGATGATGGGGGTCTTCTCCACTATGCCAAGACATGCCGACATTCCCGGTTTCACCATCATGCCGTAACTGACCAGCTCTCCCAGGTGATTGATGAGCCGGGCGATGGGCCGGGTTCCCCGGGACGGCCCCGATATGATCACCAGCAGGTTCAACCCCGCGGGAGGATTCTGGGAACGCTGAACCAGGGCTTCATGAGTTTCCGGGACAATGTCCATGACCACTGGTTCGCCACCTGCTTTTTTTACCATTCCGGCTATCATCTGGGCGGAGGTTTCATATACTTTGCCTTCCGCCAGCTTGGTTCCGGGCTTCTGGTATCCCGAACCGATGGGGAGAATCCCCACTCTGGGACATTTCACCACATCAACTTGAGTCACCCCTCCAAGATAAAGAGCAGAAACATCCAGGGGCCGGATTTGATGGTATGCAGGGAGAATCAGCTCCCGGGCAGCGACTTCCTCGCCCAGGGGACGGACATTTTCCCAGGGGGCTGCAAACTTGTGAATGTCCACATGATCAATGGCGGGAAACTTGACAAATTCGATGGGAACTACTGCATCAGTACCCTTGGGCATTATGGAACCAGTGTCCACAAAATGGGCATCTTCTCCAATCTTCAGCCTCAACGGGCTTTCTGCCCTGACACTGAAGGTTCTGGATGAAAGCAGAGCAATGCCGTCCACAGATGCAGCGTAAAAACTGGGAGAAGGCACCTCGGCAAAAACCGGGTTCTTGGTGATTCTGTCCAGGGACTTTTCCACAGGAACCAACTCCCCTAAGTTAGGACCCAGCTGTTCCCGAAATTCAAGCTCCATGAACCATCTCTCTAAGGTTTCATCCAGGGAGCCGGTATCATACAATAATCTTTCCATGGTAATCTCCTAAGGGGATATCCAGCCTTTCTGCAAAAAAATACCGATCAGATGCCTGGTTTATTATATCAGTTGTGAATATTTTATATATAGTTCACAGGACCTAAACCCATCAGCCTGATGTTTGCTTCCCGGAGTAAAATCCCTTTATTTGGAGGTTGGAAGTTAGAGGTTAGAAGTTGGAGGGGGTTGGAGGTTGGAGGTTGGAAGTTAGAGGTTAGAAGTTGGAGGGGGTTTGGAAGTTAGAGGTTAGAAGTTGGAGGGGGTTGGAGGTTGGAAGTTAGAGGTTGGAAGTTGGAGGGGGTTTGGAGGTTGGAAGTTGGAAGTTGGATGTTGGAGGTTAGAGGTTGGAAGTTGGAGGGCTTGGAAGTTCACAACAGGCTTCCCCCGAATAACCGAAAACAAGCTTCCTCTATAAAATTAGGGTGATTCCCGTTGCAGTTAGAAAACCCCGAAACATTCTGTTATATTCAACTTGTGCTTTGAAGTAATCAGGAAGGAAAATGCCATTATCAGGGCAATTTGTCAAGTATTACTGGATAACGAAGGTTGATTTATGAGAAGGATTCTTGTCATAACTGTTCTTTTTTTACTGCTGTCGGTTTCTTCTCTTGAGGCCCGCACCGGCATTGACGACAAACCAACGCCGGCCCACAGGCTTGACGGCATCATCATTCACAGCCATCCCCCTATAAGAAACCCCGAGGATTTGAGAAAAGCCCTTTCCAAGACCCATTACCTGGTGCGTTCCGGGGGGGAGATCCAGCTGGGCAGGAAGGAAGATGAGGTTATCGGCCATATCAGACACCGGTTTGACTCCCGGTCTTTGGCAGTCAGTGTGGAGGGGGAATTCGGCCAGGGGAGACCCGGAAAGAACCCGGCAGTTCAAATGGAAATGCCCGGGCCTCAGAAATATTCCCTGATGAGGACTCTCTTCACTCTAATGGATCGCTACGATATTCCCCTGTCCCAGGTTGAACGGCATACCGACTACAACCGGGATACTTCCTGTCCGGGGCTTAATTTTCCTTATTTTCAGCTTCTTTACGATATGTCAAAACAGATGCTCCGGGATAGGGGCAATCCCCTGTTAGAAGACATATGCCGGGATCGGGGGATTTCCGTCCCCATCGAGAATGCCCGGCTGGTGGTGGAAAAATCCCGCCGAAGGCTGGATCTATATGCAGGAAAGATTCTTCTCAAGTCATACCGCATCGGCCTTTCCAGAAATTCCGCCGGGGACAAGGAAAGACGGGGAGATCGGAAGACCCCTGTGGGGACTTTCCGCATATGTGAAAAATACCCCATGCGGGCCTGGATGGAGATAACATATCCCACCCCTGCCCACGCAAAAAAGGGTCTGGAGAAAGGGATCATCAGCCGGAAAGAACATGATGAAGCGGTGGATGCCTGGAATCGGGGGGGGATCCCCCGGCACAATACGGCTCTTGGCTATGACATCGGCTTTCATGCTGGAGGATTTGCGTATGGGAAGATGCCGGATCAGTTCACCGCAGGATGCATCGGCCTGGAAGACCCGGAAGCCTTCGAAGTATTCCGGCATGTCCCCATTGGGGCTGTGGTGATAATCAGGGAGTGATGCAGTGAGAAATATTCAGGATGTTCACAGGATTCACAAACCGGTGTTTCTTTTTATTGTACTTCTGGTGCTGTCCATGACATTGTGGGGCCTGTGGGAAAACCATCGCCGGGATGCAACTTCACTCCGGGAGCCTTCTCCCACGGAAGAGATGTCAACTGCTCCTCCGGCAAAGGAAGGCTGGCGTGAACTGCCGGAACGTCATTATGACGACGATGAGTTCATATTTGAGCTTAAAAACCGCCTTCTTCCAAAAGAGATTCGGGAAATTGAGAACCGGCACGATGGACTGGCCCGGGAGGAAAAATATCTTCTAAAGATGCTTCGGGAAAATCCCGACAATATGGAATATCTCTATTTGATGGCTTATAACCAGTTTGATCGGGAAAAATATGACAGTGCCAGGAGTCATTTCGAGAAGATACTGAAAATGGATCCCCGGCAGGAAAGGGCCACCGAAGGCCGGGTTTACTGCCACTATAAGAAAGAAGACTATGGGGCAGCCCGTCGCATGGCCAGAGAAGCCCTGGAAACCTATCCCGACAACCCCCGGCTTCTTCATATGCTGGCGGGAAGTTTCCTCTACGGATACCGGGATCCTCCCAGAGCTGTTAATCTTTATCGGCGGGCCATCGAGCTGGATCCCGAAGATCCCCGGCTGTGGCTGGGACTGGCGGAAGCCTACGTGGAGATGAAAACCCCCGATGCCAGTCAGAAGGCCGTGGAAGTGATGGAAGAAACCATCAGGCGTTTTCCTGATTATCATATTGTTTATATTCTCCTGGCAGAGGAGCTTCACCTGATGGGACGCTACCGGGAAGCCCTGAACCGGCTGGAGGAGGCCATCGCCAGGGATCCCCTCTATTACCGGGGTTATTCCATCATAGGAGAGATTTTCCGGGATCTTGGGAATTTCCCCGAGGCCCTGAAGTATTACCAAAGGGCGGAAAAAACCAACCCCCGATATGAAGCCCTCATATATATCAAACTGGGGAGGCTCCACCGGGAGATGGGGAATCGGGAAAAAGCCCGGGAATACTTCAGTCACGCTGTCAGCATCCACCGGGGGGAAAGGGACACAGGGCCAAATATCGAGGTAGCCACCGCCAGGGTGGAAACTGCCCTTCTCCTTATAGATCAGGGGGATCTTGACGAGGCAGAGAAAGAACTTGACCAGGGAGAAAAAGACTTCCCTCAATTGGAACAGTTAGGATACGGCCGGGCCATGCTTCACCTTGCAAGGGGGGAATTCGACACCGCAGAGTCAGTTCTTCTGGCCAGCCGACGGCCTGACTTAACGGAAAATTCCCTGGAAGAATGGGAGGTCCGATACGGCCTTGCCCGGATTGAAACCGCCCGGGGAAGGGAATCCCAGGCGCTGGCGGAACTTGTGAAAGCCATGGATCTCCTCCCCTCATTCCGGAAGATTCCCGTGGATCGAATGGCCCGGAAGGATCGTTACCTTTCGGGGATTACCCGGCTTGAGGGATACCGGGAAGTGAGGGAGCAGGTGGAGGAGCTTTATAAAAAGGCTGTGAAGGTGAAGCTCTCCAGAAGCTATGTGGACTGAATGATGATGGATATGCACGACAAGGCAGATTATAAGGGGATCCTGCCGGGACTGATCCTAAGATTGTTTATATTGGCAATGGCGGGAATATTTGTTTTTGGGCCGGGATGTTCGCCTCCCAGGCAGAATGTCCCCGAGGTTGCTCCTGATTCGACTCCTGGGTTGACCGAGGGGCAGATTCAGACTCCATCACCGATGAAGTCGCCCCCCCGCCGTCATGGCGAGGATGAAGAGATCCGTCTTGCCAAGCAGAAATATATCCCCCGGCATGTCTGGGATGTGGCGGGATCCCCCAGCCGAGTCAAGGAGATTGAATATCTCAGAAAGGCAGTGACAGATCATCCCCAGAATCCGGAGCCTGTTTTTCTTCTGGCTTTTGTATTGATGGAGGACGGCCAATTCGATGAAAGCAAGGAACTTTACAAGAAGGTTCTGAAGATGGACAAATACCACCGTCTGGCCTGGGAGAATATAACCCGGCTTTTTCTTGAAACCGGCGAAACAAAAATGGCCAGGAACGCCGCCCGTAGCGGTCTGAATCGACTCCCCGGCAATCCCCGGCTCACGAGAGTTCTGGGACAAATTTACCTGGAGGAAAAACAGTTTGAGTTTGCAGAAGAATGCTTCAGGCACGGCTTGGCGAAGAACCCTGATTCTCCCCATCTCATGACGGGGCTGGCAGAAGCCCTGCATCTGATCAATCCCGGCGACGAAGAAGCCCTGAAGATACTGGAAGACTGCACGGCTCAAAATCCCCGTTATCCCGATGCATATCTTCTTTACGGGGAGATTCTCTCGGATCTTGGCCGTTATGGCGAGGCAATAGATATTCTCCAGAGGGGAATGGAGAAGGATTCCACATTTAACGATTTTTACCGCCTGGCAGGGGAGATATATTATAACCGGGGAGAGTTTGAAAAGGCTCTGGAGATGCTGGAAAAATCTCAAAACATGGCTTACCGTCCCGATGATCCCGATGAGGTGGCAATTCTTCTGGCCAGGGTTATGATCAGCCTTGACAAGCCCCAAAAAGCCGTTGAACTGTTGGATGGAGTTATTGACAAGGGAGAAGATGAATCCACAGGGGATGAAGCCCGGCTCTGGAAGGGCGTGGCTCTGGTCATGCAGAACAGAACCAAAGAAGCTCGGGAGATCCAGAAAGAAACCCGTGAGGACAAGATGTATGAGGCTCTGAATCTCTCCTGGTATCTTTCCGCCCGGATTGAACTTCAGGAAGGCAACCCCGAAGAAGCAGTGGAATACTTTGACAGGATGCTGGCAAGAAGGTATCATTGGGAGCTTCCTCATCCCCGGTTCCGCCTGATGATGGAATCGGCCCGGGCTTTGGCCATGGCAGGACAGATGAGCCAGGCTGAAGCCTTGTTGATAGAAACCCGGAAGAAGGCTACAAAGGATCAGAAAGAAGCCCTTGACCGGCTGATAAATAACGATGCTCTGTTGAAGGGACTGAAAGAGGCTATTGAATGAAATATTATCTGATTAGGATTCTCATGTTGTTTATCATAACAGGTGTGATTCTGTTGATGGGGTTGCATGTCCCGGCAATGGCCGAGGAGAACGAGGGAAATTATATTGTGGTTCATGGCGGAAGTTATCTTCTGAGATTGTATGACAAAGATGGCGGGATGATAAAAGAATATCCCATCGGCATTGGCCAGGGAGGGCTGGGCAAAACCAAAACCGGGGATATGAAGACCCCCCTGGGAGAGTATCATATCACCTGGAAGGCTTCCCGCTTTGCCAAGACCGACGGCGGTTATTCCATAGCGGAGGGAGCTGCATTCTGCGGGCCCAACAGTAGCTTCACCACGGATCCGTCAGTGGGTTACAAGTCCGAATCTCTCTGGACCGACGGATACGGCGGGAAAGAAGCGGTGGTGATGTGCCTGGATTATCCCAATGCAAAGGATAAGGCCATGGGATATACAGGAGGATGCATCCAGATTCACGCAAGTTTGCTGGGGGGTATCGGACAGAAGGTTTCCCGGGGATGCGTCCGGATGAATCCTGCTGATGCCCGGGATCTTTATCTCCGGGTCAATGTGGGGACAAAGGTCATAATCAAGGATAAATGAATCAGGAACCCTCAGGCAAAACGATTCTCATTGACGGCTACAACCTGATGTGGACCACCGCAACCCTCAACCCGGTGGCCCGGTTTGATTTCAATCACGCCAGGGATTTATTGATTCTCATGCTCCGGGCATATCAGGATCATTCTGGCGATGAGGTTATTCTTGTGCTGGACGGATACAAGGGGCGCAGTCCATATGCCCGGCGGGTTGAAAGGGAAGGCATCGGCATTGTGATAACCGGCAGGGGGATGACTGCGGATCGATGGATTATGAGTGCCGTGGAAAGGCCGGGATTTGACGGCAGGGTTGTTTCTTCCGACAGGGAGATTGTGAACTTCTGCAGATCCCGGAATGTGCCGGTGACCTCGTCGGGAAGCTTTGAGAAAATTCTGATGGAATGCGTGGAAAAACGTCGGGATCTCTCGGATACGCTGAAGAGTCGCCGGGGGCACTTTCGGGGAAGGTTTAAGGGCCGGCGGGGAAGACCCCGGGGACGTCCATGACGGGACAGGAATTATCAACAGCCCTGTAAAATATAACATTAGATAATCAACCGCCGGTATGAGCCGGAATCGAGGAGGACATAATGCCGTCAGTGGGAGTGAGGGAAATCCGGGTGGATGCCCTGGAAAAGGTGAAAGGGAGCTCGAAATACATCGATGACATAAACTACGGGGATCAGCTTCATTCAAAGATAGTCTATTCATCGATACCCCACGGGGAGATAGAATCCATCGATACCTCAGATGCCCTGGAGGTGGACGGGGTGGTGGATGTCATCACCCACAGGGACGTGCCGGGGATAAACCGCTGTCACATAATCTTTGACGACTATCCCTTCTTTGCCGAGAATGAAGTCAAATTCGCCGGCCAGACAGTAGCTCTGGTGGTGGCGGAAACAAAAGAATCCGCGGAACGGGGACGGGATTTGGTGAAGGTGAATTATAAACCCCGGCGGTATTCCCTTTCCATCGAAGACAGCCTTAAGCCTGATGCGCCGATGATATACGGCGACGACAACATCGTAAAGAGCTACCGGGTCATCAGGGGAGATGTGGATCCGGTCTTTGAAAACGCCCCGGTGATTGTCGAGAATCTTTACCGCACCGGCTATCAGGAACATGCCTACATCGAAACCCAGGGAGTCATGGCAGTGCCCGGGCATGACGGCTCTATGACCATTTACGGCTCTATGCAGTGTCCCTTCTATGTTCATGAATCCACCGCAGACGTTCTGGGAGTCCCCCACAGCAGGATTAGGATTGTCCAGACAGTCACTGGCGGTGGATTCGGCGGGAAGGAGGATGTCCCGTCCCTTCTGGCGGGAGCTGTGGCAGTGGCTGCCCGGAAGACAGGAAGGCCCGTGAAACTGATTCTCTCCCGGAGCGAGGACATCATCAGCATGTCCAAACGGCATCCTTCCCTGACCCGTTATCGCACTGCAACCGACAAGGAAGGCAACATCCTGGCCATCGATGTTGATTATCATCTGGATGCGGGAGCATTTTCCACTTTAAGTCCCGTGGTTCTGTGGCGGGGAACCGTCCATGCCCTGGGGCCGTATCGCTGTCCCAATGTCCGGGTCCGGGCCAGAGCCGTTGCCACCAACAAAGTCCCCTGTGGCGCATACCGGGGATTCGGCACTCCCCAGATTCTCTTTGCCCATGAAGCCCAGATGGATCTTATCGCAAAGAAAGTGGGCAAGGATCCCTTTGAACTTCGCCGGCAGAATGCTCTGAAACTGGGGGAGGAAACCATCACCGGCCAGAAATTAGGAGAATCCTTCGGACTGCCCCAGGTGATGGAACAGGCATATGAAAAATCCCGGTGGAAAGAACTACGGTCAAAATATGGATTTGACAGGGGCGACGGCGATAAGCGGAAGGGCATCGGGGTTTCCACCATCATGTACGGAGTGGGCCTTGGAGCCGGAGGCAAAAACATCGCCAGGGCCGGGGCAAATGTTGAAGTCTTCAAGGACGGCTCCATCTCCTTGGCGGTGGGAACAACGGAAATGGGCCAGGGAATGAGAACAGTCCTGTCCCAAATCTGCGCTGACGAAATGGGAGTGGAACTTGACCGGATATTTGCTTTGGAAACCGATACCACCAGAGTTCCCGACAGCGGGCCGACAGTGGCTTCCCGTTCCACAGTGATGTCCGGCAATGCCGTCATTGATGCCTGCAGAAAAATCAAACCCCGGATGGCAGAAGTTGCCGGAGAAATCCTCGATGCCAAGTTTGATGAGATTGAATTTGGCGGGGGGAAGGCATATGTCCGCAGAATTCCCGACAGATCAATCCCCTTTGAAGAGTTAGTGGCACGATGCTGTGACCGTAAGGTTCATCTGGCGGCTCAGGGATGGTTTCAGGCCCCATATACCGACTTTGACGAATCCAACGGCCAGGGCTGGTCCTATTATACTTATACCTTCGCCTGCAATGTGGCGGAAGTGACCGTGGACATCAAAACCGGGGAGGTCACCGTGGATCGCCTCACCGCAGCCCATGACCTGGGCCGGGCCATTAATCCCCAGTTAGTTGAAGGCCAGATTGAAGGAGGCTCAATGCAGGGGATGGGCTATGGCATCTGCGAGGACATCCTTCACAACCCCGAAGGGCAAATCATCAATCATGGCTTTGGCACATACATCATCCCCACCGCCATGGATGTCCCGGAGATTCAACCTTTAATCATCGAGGAGGAATTCCCCCAGGGGCCTTTCGGGGCCAAGGGCTTCGGTGAACAGCCCCTCATGGGAGTAGCTCCCGCGGTGGCCGGCGCAATAGCCCATGCCACTGGGGTTCAGCCCCATCAGATTCCTGCAACCCCCGAGAGGATCATCAAATGGATCCGGGGCAAATAGCAAAAAAAAACCGTCCCGGTTTCTCAAAGAAGAAAAATAAACGCCCTGCGGGGTCAACCATCGGCATACTTCTTTCGGTGATCTTTCTTCTTCCGTTTTTTGTGCAGATACAGCCTCGGGGCCTTGGTGTTAAAACAGGGTTTCTGAATATATTTGCCGGGGATCCCCCCCATTACATGATCATGGTTTCCAGCCTCCAGCAGGATGGGGATTTTTCTCTTGCCAACAACTATCATTCAGCCCGGGAAGGCTCCCTGGATGCGGGAAGGGTGTTTCGGGGCCGGCTTCTGGGACATCATACGGTGTTTGTGGATAGAGAAAGAAAAATACGGATTGAATGGGCCAGGGTCTTTCCGCCGGGAAGCCTGTTTTTTACCCTGTGGCAGTCGAAGGATCCCCGGGACAGGGCATTACGGCAGGAGTTCATCCAGCAGAGAATTGAATGGGCCAGAGATAAGTATCAAGCGGATATTCGAAACCTGCCGGAGATGCCGTATCATCCTCCGGGACTGCCCCTGCTGGCGGCGTTGGCCACATACCCCATAAAATCCAGCCCCTTGAGGGAACAGGGAGTGATCCTGTTTATTGCTCTTGTTTCCCTGGCCGGGGGAGTTTTCGCATACCTGGCCTGCCGGAGGATCTTCCCGGAAACAGCTCTCTTGGCTGTAGCAGTAACATATCTGGGGACTCCCCTGTGGCACTATTCTTTTAACTTCTTCCCGGAAGCCTGCCTGGGAGCCTTTGTATCCATCGCTTTTTATCTGATTCTGACAACTCTCAATCTTGATGGCAATATGCCCGATAAAGTCAGCATCAAAAAAGAGAACCGGGATCTTTTGCTTGTCATCGTTGCTGGAATCATTGTGGGGATGGGTTTGACCATGAAACTTCCCTTCGGGCTGGTGGCAATTTCCTTTGTTATTCTCCTTCTGATGTTTCGAAAAAACATCTCCCGGCCATGGATTGTTCTGGGACTTTTCACAGTACCGGTAATCCTGTTTGTTGTTGGGCTGATGTGGTATAACCATGCCTCTTACGGCGGGCCACTGACCCTGGCTCAGGAAGGGGAAACAGGCAGGTTCAGCCTGAACCCCGGCAGGATCCTCCAGAATCTTGTCTTCATGGCATTCCATCCGCAACGGGGAATGATGCTCCTGTCGCCGATGCTGATTTTAATACCATGGGGCCTGGTCTGCCTTCATAAAAAACATCCCCTGACAGTTAAAGCCCTGCTCCTGACTGCAGTACCCTACGGCCTTCTTTTTTCCCTGTATGCCCTTTGGGAAGGAGGTTACTGTTACGGGGTGAGGCACCTGGTTCCTCTTCTGCCATTAATGACCATACCTATGGGATGCCTTTTTGATGATATTGGATTGAAATTCAAGAATACCTGGAAGCCATACCTCCTGTCAGCACCGGTTCTATTTTCCCTGATTTCTGGTTTCATATCGGCGTTCTTTTTTTACCATATGTGGGATTATACCCCATGGCAGGTTCTAAGAATAATATCGGGGATATAAAACCAAAACAGTTCACTCCTGCTGTTTTCTCACCGACAGGGTGATTTTGCGTTTTGCCAGCTCATTCATGAAAGGTTCGCAGGGGATTGAACGTTCCTGATATAAAACCCCCCGGTCCTCAATCTGTCTGCGGGCCAGCATCAGGGCGATTATGGCTGCTGGAAAAGAAGTCATCCGCATCATTGCCGAATGACCGTGTATGACATCGGCAAAATCGATAATCTCCTGAGTGTAAATAGTGTGACGGCCTTTCCTGACTCCTGTCCCGGTAATCCGTAGGATGATGGCATCCTGATCATCCTGATTGGAAAGATTCTGCTCCAGGAGTCTTTCCAGTACCTGCCGGGGAGTGACAGACATATCTCCTATCTTGATTTTGTCGGAACTGGTGAATCCCAGGTCAATCAGGAATTTGATATAATGCTGATGTCCGGGATAACGGATGGTCTTGTAGTCCATATTGCGAACAAGATCCGTCATGGTTTCTGTCATGGTGGAGATCCCCCCCGAGGTGTAAAAAGCCTCCATCTCTCCAAAGGGATCCTGAAAGTGAAGGGTTTCAAGGCCCTCCATGGAGTCCACCTCCACCACATTACCGTCCCGGATTATCCTGCATTTTTCGATATACTCGTTAATCAGACCCCGGGAAGAAAAAACCAGGAAATAATTCAAGGGCGGTCTGGGATGCACCGGAATCCCTCCCACCCGGATCTGGACTGATTCTGCCTGATCCAGCCTGTCTATGGCCCGGCGGGAGAGTATATTCACAAGCCCCGGCGCAACACCGCAATCGGGAATGATGGCTATCCCGGCATTTTGGGCTTCCTCTTCCAGCTGGAACTGGCCTTCAACTACTCTGTGACTCCCCCCCAGGTCTATAAAATTAACCTTTCTGTCGATGGCAACCTTGCTGTAGGTAGTGTTGTGTTCATAGGATGTGGCTCCCACCGCTACACAGCATCCTTCCATCAGGGTTGCAATCCGGTGTTCATCGCCGGCACTGAAGGCCTGGGGAATGATTTTTTTGCCGTTCAGCTGGGATGCAACATCCCTGGCCCTTTCAATGTCCCCATCCGCAAGGATGATTTCTGTTACATCCTCCTGACGGCAGAAGTCATAAGCAACACCCCTGCCCATCATTCCCGAACCTAAAATCAGTAACTTCATAGTTGTCATGTACCTTTCTTGAATAAATACTGCATATAATGCCTTATCAATACTTCCTGATGCCCTGTCTGACGTTTCTGGCTTTTAAATGGCACAAAGAAAACTCCCTCTAACACAAAGGCCGGAATCGAGCCGGCCTCTGGGTATGGGAAAATTTTGCGGTCACTCCTGTTCTCAGGGCATCGACGGCCCGTAATAGTACAGGGGGCTGTGATAGGGAGGACTGTGGTGGCCACTGCTTCCGCTGGGATATGCCGACGGATTCAGAACATTCCCTGCCCCGGTGGGAGATCCCGACGGGGGCGACCCGGACTCGGGCATTGTTGGAACTTCTGCAATGTGAGTGTCGGGAGTGCTCTCCTTCACAAACTCCGGATCGACCCGCAGAAACATGGGCTCCTGTTTGTCCCATATTATCAGGGTCTGGCCTGCGTTGACGGTGACGGGAGAACCCGTGTCCGGATCCACGCCGACACTCCCCTTCATCACGCCGATAAGAGTATAGCCGGCGTTGCCGGAAGCTGTCGCCTGGGCCAGAAGATCCCTGCCGGCACTGCCTCCGCCGATAGCCATGGCGCTGGCATTTGCCGGGAGAACCCGGTGGTTGTATGACACATCGAAATTGTCATTATCCTTCAGGTAATTCAGATCCAGGGGCGGGACTTCTCCACTGGAAGGATCACCCTCGCCAACCCGGACAAAAAACTGGGTCCCCTGAACTGCAAGAAGGGCCTGGGGAGTCTTCACCTGAAACCCCGATGTCTGGTGGATTTCAGGATCAACTTTTACCCGGATCATTCCTCGGTCCTGGTGGAATGCCAGTATGCTTTTTTCTCCCCGTTTTATAAGGTCGGCATAACGGAAAGTGCATTTTTCAAACATGGTCACTTTGATCCTGTCGCTCCAAAGATGAATACTGGCTACCGACTGCTCCTGGGTTCGGCCAGACCCCCCCTTCCCAATAACCCGGCTGGATGCCACCAGGCGCCAGCCCTGATCCGGGGCACTCTGAACCTCCACCCGTCCCTGATCTCGAATCACCAGGGGCCTGACTTCCTCTGCAGTCGCCTGGCCAATTAAAAGACCAGTCAGCAGAAGAACTCCCAGTAAAGTGAACATTGTCTTTTTCAACATGATCAATTCTCCTCAACTTGGTAATCGGGGCCTCACCCCGGAGATTAATTATAACACAAAGACTATAAAAGATAAATACAATTAATCACAACTGCCGGAGAACCCTTCTGAGTTGACAAAAATTTGCCCAGGATTCTGACTTTTCGTCAGCAAATATTATATTTGCTCCTGTCAGACTCCGGCAAACAACATCTCCTTGCATACCTTGCCGTAGCAGTTCAGCGGACGGTTCTTGTCCCTGGTGAAGCCGTTTCCTCCCACCTGGGGCAGTTCGGCTTTAATGTTTTGAAGCCCAATGGGAGTATCCGGGAGATCATCGCTGGTAATCTTGGTGTGGATGGCCTCGAAGAGATAATACCAGTCGGGATGAAGATCACATGTCAGGTCCAGATCGTCGGTGTCGATGATTAATTTCTTGTGGGGAAAATTCACCACCCATTCTTCATAGGCTTCCAGAAGCATCTTCATGTAATCCCGGGGAATAGTGCTCTCCATTTCCCGGGCTCGCTTTGAAATGCGGTGCATCAGGGTGTCCAGGGAAGCCCTCAGGTATATGGTGATGTCCGGCGGTTTGAGAATCTGGGTGAGAAGGTCGAAATGGGGAAGATATGTGCGGAAATAATCATCGTCGTCCATCTCTCCCCGACGGTTGAGAACCTTGGCAAAAATGGCATCCTCGTATATGGATCGATCCGCCACAATATTCTTGCCGGTCATTACCGTCTGATAATGCTTGTTGAAACGATCCCACAGAAAAAATGCCTGGGTGCGGAAAGAAAACTCCGCAGGATTGGAATAAAAGCGTTCCAGGTATGGATGCCCCTCCACGGTTTCAAACAATGGCTCATAACCGGTAATCTGGGTATATATCCGGGTCACTGTGGATTTGCCCACACCGATGGGGCCCGCTACCACAATAAACATCAGTTGCTCTCCTCCTGTTGTCAGTGAACCGCCGGCCTGGAGTTTTGTATGTGTATTTTTGACCAGCCGGTCAAGCCCTTTTGGGGTATTTCATGGGCCAGAGCGGATCCCCTTTTGGGAAATATTCTATTTACTGCCTGGCCCCCATGAATTAATTTAAAGGTTTTTCGGGTTGCCTGCAAAATTTTTTTCTCACCGGTCCCTGCCTGATAACAATGGATTTCAATATCCCGGGAATATCCCGCAAAAAAATGACTATCGCAAATCAGCAGAAATATCTCCCCCGGCCAAGGACAACATTTTTAGAATAAAATACAATATAATGCGGTAAAAAAATTTTTCTCCCACCATATATTGATATTCTCCAGGATCATCGCTGGGATGGCCCGGATTTTGTGGATCAAAATGAAATGAACCAAAAAACAAGATGGAGCTGGCTTTGCTGTTTATTTTGCCCCATGTTCCCGGAGTATTCTGGCGATGTCGCTGTGGCCCCTGTCCAGAGCCACCTGTAATGGAGTTTTGTTGTCGTTGCTTTTTGCGTTGACATTTGCTCCTTTTTTAAGCAGAAGCCTTGCGATTTCCGGTCTTCCAAAAAAAGCAGCCATATGCAGAGGTGTATGGCCTCCTCTGTCCTTGGCGTTGACATCGGCACCCTTGTCCAGGTATAGTTTTATGATGTCGGTATGCCCCAGATAAGTCGCCTGGTGCAGGGTTGTCGCCCCCCCTGGTGAATCCGGGTCAACAGCGGCGTTGAGGTCGGCGCCCCTTTCGATGAACTGCTGGACTGCCGCTGTATCACCCTTCATGACAGCTTCCCGCAGAGTGTTATTATCACTAATTTTGTGAGTTGCCGTTTCCGTTGTGGCTTCCTTTTCAGGTTCGATTTTATTACTTGAGTCACTCTTTATATCAGTTTCTTTGCCAGGCTCACCTTTGTTTTCTGTTTCTTTGCCAGATTCACTGACTGTTACATCATTGCTGTGGCTGTCGGGGGCAACCGGTGTCTTTGGAGCACAGCCCATAAGGCACAACAGGACTGC
>CAYNGH010000032.1:0-1301 GCA_964396845.1 uncultured bacterium
TGAAGGCATACCGGGGAAAAAGCCTGTTGCGCCGGAGGAATACCGCGGCCTTTTCGTGGGGCGGTTTCTCTTTCTGGCGATAGGGAGGCATCTCCACAATCGCCGCCTCGCCGTTGCTGTGAAGCACCCAGCAGGCGGTCATGTAATCGCCGTAACGTTTCAGTATGGTGATGCCCTCAGCAACTTCCTTCATTTTATCACCCCTGCAAAAATTATGTCCGGGTCAGAGATTACTTTTTTTTCTGAATTTCTCCTGCCTGTTCTTGAGATGACCGGCTGTCTTTTCCTGGTGGCCCATGGATTCAGGCCCTTCCTGGCCGGTTTCAGGGCTGATCCGGTTCCTCCCGGGACATATACCCAGGAGGAGTTCTGGCCAGGGTCAGCACCCTCACCGACAAAACCCCCTGGTCAAGGAGAATTCGGGAACAGTGATAAGCAGTGGCCCCGCTGGTGAAAATGTCATCGATGAGTATGACTCTCTTCCCTTTTATGGAATCACCCTGGGCCGGGGCAAAGGCTTTCCGGGCATTTTCCCATCTTCCCCGGCTGTCAAGACGATGCTGGGGAATAAAGTGCCGTAGCGTCAGGGCTTCCCGGTATTCCAAGCCTGTTGCCTTCTGGATATGGTGACAGGCAAAGCGGGGGAAGCCGGGGTTGTTACTCCCGGATCTTGAAGGCACCGGTATCAGCAGGTTTCCAGGGAAAAGCTCCCGTTGACACTGGATATAATCCAGCAGGTACTCCGACAGAACAGGGGCCAACTGCAGTTTTCCGTGAAATTTCATTCCTGTGATGGCCTGCCGGAGCTGACCTGAATATGAGAAGACTGATCGGGCCAGCAGGTATGGGGGGGGATGTTCAAGACAGTTTTCGCAGGAATCTCCGGGGACTTCAACAGACCCCCCACAGCAGGAGCAGAGGGGATCCTCCAGATATTCAAATGCCCCTCGGCATCGGGGGCAGATGGTTTCATGGGATTTCTCCCGACAGACCAGGCATGCGGGAGGAAATATCAAGTCCAGAAGTTCTCCGGCCACGCCGGATATAAAGCAGTTCATATGTTATTCCATTTGGTTTAAATCTTTCTTCCCTTGGCTTGCCATTTGCCCCGGAAGGTGACCAGGAAGGATACCAGTATCAGCCTGATGTCCAGCAGGAAAGAATACTTGAGCACATAGAGCATGTCGTATCTAAGTTTGTCCCGGGGCGAGGTGTTGTATCGTCCGTAAACCTGGGCAAGACCGGTGAGGCCCGGCCTGATGATATGGCGTTTATGAAAATCAGGCACTTGATCCAGGATC
>CAYNGH010000032.1:1311-25282 GCA_964396845.1 uncultured bacterium
AAAGGTCTTTCAGGCCGGGGGCCCACAAAACTCATGTCCCCCCGCAGGATGTTGTAGAGCTGAGGCATTTCATCCAGAGCAGTCTTTCGCAGGAACCACCCCACCGGCGTAATCCTGGGATCGTTGTCGGTGGCCAGCACCGGCCCGGTGAGTTTTTCCGCATTGTTGACCATGGAACGAAATTTCCATTGTTTGAAGATTTTTCCGTCCCTGCCGAATCTCTCCTGGCTGTAAAAAACCGGCCCTTCCGAGGTGAGTTTGATTGCAGTGATGATGGTCAGCCAGATGGGAGCCGAAAGAATAATGCCCACCAGAGCCAGGGTAAAATCGATGATTCTTTTTATGGGGTCATAAATTCTCTGGCCCTGGGTCTTTGTAATACTTCTGGTTTTAACTCTTCTGGGTGTCTTTATCCTTGCCTTTTCGGTTCTGGGATTCCCCAGGGTGTCCAGAACCTTCAGGGGAGAAGCCTGTTCCCTTGCTATGGTAGCTTCTTTCATAGGTTACCACCTGTTTATTGTTCTTTATTGGCCATAATATATTATCATAAGAAACTCAACTTTGCAAACCACTAATGGATATTGCATACATGGCCTGGTTTCCATTACTTGATTGACACTTTTTTGACAATATACTTCCGTGTAAAGTTACAGAATTTTATTCCGTTGACCGGTGAATTGTCCTTCATGTGTTATTGCCGGTATGGAGAAATCCTTAAAACAATAGCCTTTCGCGCTGGTTTTAGGAGGATTTGAGTGCCCCCTTGGCCAATATGAGTTTCAAACGGAAAAACAACCGGAATATTTGGTATTTTCTTGTGAGGGGGTTCATTATAAAATGAGCAAAATAAAATTTGGAACCGATGGCTGGAGAGCCATCATGTGTGAGGATTTTATATTTTCCAATGTTGAAATAGTTGTCCAGGGTGTATGTGATTTTTTGAAGGAAGAAGGAATTGCCAGCCAGGGCCTGATAATCGGCTATGATACAAGGTTCTTTTCCGACAGGTTCGCAGCCAGGGCAGCCCAGGTTTGCAGCGGTAACGATGTGAAGGTGTTTGTTTCCCGGAAGGACTGTCCAACCCCGGTGACTGCCTATTCCATCCTCAAAAAACAGACTGCGGGAGCCTTGATGTTCACCGCCAGCCATAATCCTCCCGAGTATAACGGCATCAAGTATATACCTGCCAATGCTGCGCCGGCCCTGCCCCAGGTCACGGATCGTATTGAAGCCATGGTGGGGGCAGTCATACAGAGTGGCACCGTGAAGAAAATGGATCTGGAAAAGGCAAAAAAAGAAGGCCTCTACAACATCTTTGATCCAGCCGACGATTATATCAAGGCCTTGAAGAAAATAATCGATCTTACCGCCATATCAAAGGGGAAGCTGAAGGTGGTCTATGATGCCCTTTACGCCACCGGACGCAATTATGTCCCCCTGTTGCTGGAGTTTATCACCGAGTTTTCCATTATCCACGGCGAGCCGGATCCATACTTCGGCGGGATGATGCCGGAGCCAAAACCGGGAATCCTCGACGGCCTCCGGGATGAGGTTCTCCGTACCGGCGCTCATATGGGACTTGCCAATGACGGCGACGCGGATCGCTTTGGAATTATCGATTCCGACGGATCCTTCATCAACCCTAATCAGGTTATAACCCTGCTTTATCTGCATCTTCTCAAGAACCGGGGGATTCGGGGCGATGTGGCCCGCACTGTGGCAACAACTCACCTGCTGGATCGCATAGCTGCCGACTACGGATGCAGTGTGGTTGAAACTCCGGTAGGGTTCAAATATATCGGCAACGAGCTGTTGCGGGACGGTGTGATAATCGGCGGAGAGGAGAGTGGCGGGCTTTCCATCGAGGGACACATCCCTGAAAAAGACGGCATTCTGGCCCTGGCCCTGATGGCGGAAATCCGCGCTGTTGAGGGGAAGCCCTTCACGGTACTTCTGGAAGATATTTACCGCAAATACGGGGCTTTTTATTCCAAGCGGGTTGACATTCACTGCTCTGAAGCCCACAAGCAGAAGTTTTTCCGGGAGATTACTGACAACCTTCCCGAGATGATTGCGGGAATGAAGGTTGACCGTCATTCAGATATGGACGGGTTCAAGTTTTATCTGGAGGACGGCTCCTGGGTCCTCTTCCGGCCTTCGGGCACCGAACCCCTGGTTCGCATATATATGGAGGCCCACAGCAAGGATAGGCTTTCTGATTTGGCCGAGGATGCCACCAGGGTGTTTCAGATGGATCAGGTGGCAGTTGAGGGCTGAGGGGTTTAATCTGCCCGGTCAAAAGGGGGTTGCCTTCCACCGGACAGGCGGCCTCCATTAGTAATGTGAAAAGAAAGTAACGATATGGATATTGATATGAATCAGATCAACACAATTGAAAAAGCAACGGAAAACATAACAGAAAACATAACAGAACAGGTCATGGAGCATCGTCCTGATCATTACACTGCCGAGGATATTCAAATTCTGGAGGGTCTTGAGGCCGTCCGGAAAAGACCTGCCATGTATATCGGATCCACAGGAATGCGGGGTCTGCATCATCTGGTTTTCGAGGTGGTGGACAACGCTATTGATGAGGTGTTGGCAGGGGCCTGTGATCGCATAAAAGTTAATATACATCCCGACAACTCCATCACTGTGATTGACAATGGCCGGGGTATCCCGGTGGACCCGGTGCCCGGCACCGAGGTTTCTGCAGTGGAAACGGTTATGACAGTACTGCATGCCGGGGGCAAGTTTGGAAACGCCGGCTATAAAGTTTCCGGCGGTCTTCATGGAGTCGGGGTGTCGGTGGTCAACGCTCTTTCCAAGTGGCTCGAAGTTACTGTCAAAATCAACGGCAAGATGCACCGGCAGAAATATTCCCGGGGCCAGGTTCGAACCAAGTTCAAAGTGGTGGGAGAAACCGATCAGACAGGCACTACCATTTCTTTTTTGCCGGACCCGGAAGTGTTCAAGGAAACCATCGAGTTTCACTTTGATCATCTTGCCAACCGTCTGCGGGAGCTGGCGTTTCTGAACAAGGGAGTGACCATTGAGCTTACCGACGAACGCCCCGACGGCAAGAGTGTGGTTTTTCAGTATGACGGGGGCATCGTTTCTTTTATCGAACATCTTAACACCAACAAGGATACGGTGAACTCCAAACCCATATATGTGTGTAAATCCGCTGAAACCTGCGAGATGGAAGCTGCCATTCAATACAACACCACTTATGACGAAAAAATATTTGCCTTTGCCAACAATATCAACACCTACGAAGGGGGATTCCACCTGACGGGCTTTCGGGCAGCCCTCACCAAGGCCATCAACAAGTATGCCAGAGCCAAGGGATTCTTGAAGGAGGGCGACTCCAACTTTGGCGGTGATGATGTCCGGGAAGGGTTGACCGCGGTCATATCGGTGAAGCTTCAAGAACCGCAGTTTGAGGGCCAGACTAAAACCAAGCTGGGCAATGTGGAGATGCGTACCTTTGTGGAACAGGCGGTGGAATCATCCCTGGAGATTTATTTTGAAGAACACCAGAGCGAGATAAACGCCATCGTTGACAAGGCAAAAAACGCAGCCAAAGCCAGGGACGCCGCCCGCCGTGCCCGGGAGCTGGTTCGTCGCAAGGGTGCCATGGATGTGGCCTCCCTGCCGGGAAAGCTGGCGGACTGCTCCAACCGGGAGCCTTCCCGGTGTGAGCTTTATCTTGTGGAGGGCCAGTCAGCAGGAGGATCTGCCAAACAGGGAAGGGATCGGCATTTCCAGGCGATTCTTCCTCTGCGGGGCAAGATTATCAATGTGGAAAAAGCCCGGATCGACAAGATTCTTTCCAACGAAGAGATCCGCACCCTCATTACCGCCCTGGGAACCGGCATCGACGATGATTTTGATATTACCAAACTGCGGTATCACAAGATTATCATCATGACCGATGCCGATGTTGACGGCGCTCATATCAGGACTCTGCTTCTCACCTTCTTCTACCGTTATTTCCAGAAACTGCTGGAAGAAGGCTATATTTACATCGCCAATCCTCCCCTCTACCAGATAAAAAAAGGCAAGAAAATTCACTATGCCTATTCCGACAAGGAAAGAAATCAGCGGGTGGAAGAGCTGGGAGGGGACGGAGTTGCCATACAGCGTTACAAGGGTCTTGGCGAGATGGACGCAGAACAGCTGTGGGAAACCACCATGAACCCGGAGATTCGCATCCTCAAGCAGGTTGCCCTGGAGGACGCGGTGGTGGCCGACGAGATATTTACAACTCTTATGGGGGACAAGGTGGAGCCCCGGCGGGATTTCATCGTGTCCTATGCCCGGGATGTAAAGAACCTGGACATATAGACTCATCTGGCTGTCCTGGATTTTTCCCGGAGGGCCTTTTTTATAAACCAACAATCTTACATACTGGAGAATAATAATGTCAACGGGAGATCAGATATTAATAGCACCAATTGAAGACGAAATGAAGGACTCCTACATCGATTACGCCATGAGCGTCATCGTGTCCCGGGCCCTTCCAGATGTGGCCGACGGCCTGAAACCAGTCCACCGGCGGATTCTTTATTCCATGCACCGCCAGGGGCTGACTCCGGGAAAAGCCTTTAAAAAATCCGCATCCACCGTGGGCGAGGTCCTGGGTAAATACCATCCCCACGGAGATCAGTCAGTTTATGACGCCATGGTGAGGATGGCTCAGGATTTTAACATGCGGGAAATGTTAGTGGACGGCCACGGCAACTTCGGTTCTGTGGACGGGGATCCCCCGGCGGCCATGCGATATACCGAGGCGAGGCTTTCAAAGATCGCCGTGGAGATGATGGACGAACTGGATCGGGATACCGTCGATTATATGCCTAATTTTGACAACTCCCTTCAGGAGCCGGTGGTCATGCCGGCCCGATTCCCAAACCTGCTGGTGAACGGTTCTTCTGGAATCGCCGTGGGTATGGCCACCAACATTCCTCCCCACAACCTGGGGGAGGTTATCGACGCTCTGATTCATCTCATTGAAAACCCCGACGGGGATATTGAAGATTTGATTAAAATAGTCCGGGCGCCGGATTTCCCTACCGGAGCCCACATAATGGGGACCTCGGGAGCCAAGAAAGCCTATCGCACCGGCAAGGGAGCCGTCACAATGCGGGCGGTCACCGAGATAGTGGAGAGAAAGAACCGCCACGACATTATCATCACCGAGATTCCATACCAGGTTAACAAGGCCAGGCTTATCGAGCAGATTGCAGAACTGGCCAAAGACAAGAAGGTTCAGGGGATCCGGGATATCCGGGACGAGTCGGATCGCCGGGGTATGAGAGTAGTTGTGGAGCTTACATCCAACGCCATGCCCCAGGTAACCCTGAATCAGCTGTTCAAGCATACCTCCCTTCAGAGCAATTTCAGTGCCAATATGCTGGCTCTGGTGGACGGGGTGCCCCGGGTCTTGAACCTGAAAGAGATGCTTCAGCATTATTTGAACCACCGGTTTACCGTTGTCCGGCGCAGGTCGGAATTTGACCTGAAAAAAGCAAAGGATCGTGCTCATATTCTGGAGGGGCTGATAATCGCCCTGGACAATATCGATCAGGTAATCAAGACCATCCGCTCCAGCCAGGATTCCGCCCAGGCCAGGGAAAGGCTGATGGAACGTTTCCGCCTGTCGGAAAAGCAGGCCCAGGCGATTCTGGATATGCGCCTCCACCGGTTGACAGGTCTGGAACGGGAAAAGATAGAAGAGGAATATGGTGAGCTTCTGAAGCTCATCGGGTATCTTGAAGATCTTCTGGCCAGTGAGCGCAAGATTTTTATGGTGGTTCGGGATGAGCTGGCAGACATCAAGACAAAATATGCCACACCCCGGCGGAGCATCATCATGAGGGGAATCGACACCTCCTTTGACGAGGAGGATTTAATCCCCGAATCTGATGTTTTTGTGACCATCAGTCATCAGGGGTATATCAAGCGGTTTCCCCTTACCACTTACCGCCGTCAGAAACGGGGAGGCAAGGGAGTCGGCTCTTCCAAGCTCAAGGAAGAGGATTTCGTGGAGCATACCTTTGTGACATCCACCCATAATTATCTTCTTTTCTTCACCAACAAGGCGAAGGTTTACCGGCTGAAGGTCTATGAGATTCCCGAGATGACCCGCCAGTCCCGGGGAACTTTCCTGATGAACCTGCTTCAGATTGGCCGGGAGGAACGGATAACCGCCATAATCCCCGTGCAGGACTTCAGCGAGGATTCGGGTTACCTGATTATGTGCACCAGCAACGGCTTCATCAAGAAGACATCCCTGGCAGATTATTCCAATATTTCCCGATCGGGAATCCTGGCCATTTCTCTTGATGATGATGACGACCTGATGAGTGTTCAGCATACCGGCGGAAACCATGAGATATTCATCGCCACCCGCCAGGGAATGGGGATCCGGTTCAACGAGGACCAGATTCGCACCACGGGCCGTGTTACCAGGGGAGTCCGGGCTATTAAACTGAAGTCCAATGATAAAGTGGTGACCATGGATTATATCGATCAGGGAACTGAAGTCCTGATACTCACGGAAAATGGCATCGGCAAACGGACGGCCCTGGAGGAATACCGCCAGCAGGATCGCTATGGACGGGGAGTTATCGCAACCCGGGTCAACAAGAGGACTGGCCCGGTGGTGAAGGCAAAGGTTATAATTCCCGGTTCGGAGCTTATTGTGACCACCACCAACGGTTATGTTATCCGGATGACTTCTGATGATATTTCTGTTCAGTCCCGGGCAACCCAGGGAGTTATCGTGGTCAGACTGGAGCCTGATGACATCGTCACCAACTTTGCGGTTATCCCGACCGAGGAAGAAAACGGGGACTGAGTGAAGGTTGACCTGCACATACACTTGGAAGATCGCCCCATGGATTATGCCCGGCAGGTGATCTACCGCCTGGGAGATTTTGGTATGGATGCCGGTGTCATCGTTGAGCACAACAGCCCGACACCACCGCCCTGGTGGGATCAGCTTGTGAAAAGCTCCCCGATCCCGGTTTTCTGGGGATGCGAGTTTTCCTCATCCCGGGGACACCTGTTGATAATCACTCCCAGTGGCGGGGTTGACCTGCCCCCGGTGGGATCTCCTATGCAGGAGGCAGTGAAACGGGCAGTTGAATCCGGCGGTGTGGCCATTGTCGCTCATCCATACTCCACAATGCACAGGGCAAGTCCCGGGGATGAAATATTGAAACTGCAGGGACTGACCGCAGTGGAAACCATCAACGGCGCGCTGGGTTTGGAATCCAACAGGTCAGCACAAATGGCGGCCCTGGCCCTGGGACTTCCGGGAATTGGCGGTTCTGATGCCCACAGTCCCTATCATGTGGGCAGGGCTTGGACTGTTTTTCAAGAAAATGTCAAGACTCAGATCCAGCTGGTGGCTTTATTGAAGGAAGGCCGTTATGCAGCCTGCCGTGGCCGGGGATGTCAGGCTTGAAATATCTCTCAGGGGGTAATGATATGATTCAAGATGTATATTTTGTAAAGACCGGCGATGATCCCGGAATGAGAAAGGCTCCTTCGGCAGTGGAAGCCATATATGACAGGGCCGGGGTGGCCCATCGGATTGAGCCTGGCGAATATGTGGCCTGCAAGGTTCACGTGGGGGAGGTGAACAACACCACTGCGGTCACTCCTGATGTGATGGCGGTGCTGGTGGCAAGAGTAAAACAAAAAAACGCCCTGGCATTCCTCACGGAAACGGCAACCCTCTATCGGGGGGAACGGGAGAACGCAGTTCGGCACATAATGCACGCGGTGGACAGGGGATTCACCATCGAGAGGGTTGGAGCGCCCTTTATAATGGCCGATGGTCTGGCCGGGGACAGCGAGATTGAAGTTGCCATCGACGGGGAGCTTAATCAATCTGTATTCATAGCCCGGGAAGCCCGGATGGCGGACTTTCTGCTGGTGGTGTCCCACATGACCGGACATATAGCCACGGCTTTTGGATGCTGTCTGAAAAATCTGGGAATGGGCCTGGCCAGTCGCCGGGGAAAACTCCGTCAGCATTCTTCCATGAGTCCTTCCATCATCGGGGAAAAATGCGTCCGGTGCGGGAAATGCATCGACTGGTGTCCCCAGGATGCCATCACCATGGAAACGGATTCAGCCTTCATCCATCAGGATACGTGTGTGGGATGCGGTCAGTGCCTGGCGGTTTGCCGTTATGGTGCGGTGAAGTTTGACTGGTCCCGGGAATCCTCGGCCATTCAAAAAGATGTGGCAGAACATGCCCTGGGCGCAGTGAAAGATAAAAAAGCCTTTTATATCAACATTCTTATTAATATGACATCGGATTGCGACTGTTTTACCACGGATCAGAAAAAAATCATCCCTGATATCGGCGTTGTGGGGTCATGGGACCCGGTGGCAGTGGATCAGGCCAGCCTCGACCTGACATGCCAGGTGGCGGAAAAAGGCATCGTGGGGGAGTCTTATCCGGATCTGAATCCAGAAATACAATTGGATCATGGTGAGAAAATCGGTCTGGGCTCCAGAAAATATCGGTTAATTACCCTTTAGACTGCTGTTTTTCTGGGTCAGCGGTTCCAGAATACCCGGAACACAGGGATAGGCTCGCTGATATTTTTTGCCTTCACCGGGGGCAGAGGTTCTGATTTGAATTCTCCCGAGGTTCGCTCCATCACATCACTGCTGATGATAATCTGGCTGGGTTTTGCCATCTGGCACAGGCGGGATGCCCGGTTGACGCATCTCCCGATGGCGGTGAATTCAAACTTTTTGGCAGTGCCGATGTTGCCCACCAGCACCCTGCCGTAATCGATGCCGATTCCCACCAGTATGGATTCTTTTTTTCTCTCCATTCGTGTCTTGTTCAATTCGATGAGTTTGCGGACAATATCCCTGGCGGCGGATACAGCACTGTCACAGGGGTTGTAGTCGGAATCGGCAATCCATGGCCCTCCGAAGATGCAGATGATTCCATCCCCCACAAACTGGGTGATCATCCCCGAGTATTCAAAGATTGAATCGCTGGACTGATCGTGGAATTCATTGAGCACCTCGATGATGTCCTTGGGCGGGATTTGTTCGCACATGGCGGTAAACCCCCGGATGTCCACAAACATGATGGCGACTTCCGCTTCAGCTCCCCCGGGGGGGATTGTCCCTCCACGAACCACCTGTTCGATGAGCTTGTTGGGCAGGTATCGGGAAAGGGAATGGCGGATCTGCTCTTCTTCCTTGAGCTGTTCTCTCATGCGGGTGTTGGCTATGGCGATGGCTGCGGCATGGCAGTAGGCCAGGATTTTTTCCAGATCAGCCTGCCTGAAGGATGTCTGTCCCTCCATTGCGTCCACCTGCAGTGCTCCCAGAAACTGATTGTTGAAAATCAAAGGCGCGCACATTATCGATGTGAACCGGTGGAAGATCATACTGGCGGATTTGACTCCATCTCCCAGCCCTGACAGATCCTGAATCAGTATCGCTTCACGTTCTTTCCATACCTGGTTGAGCAGTGATCGGGAAATGGCCAGCCGGCTGTCTTTTCTTTCCTGATCCTGGGCCAGGTGGGATCGGGTGGCCACGGGAATGAACTGTTCGGTTTCTGGATCATATAGGAGAATAAAACCCCGGTCTGCAGGGAATTGATCAAATATCAGCCCCAGAATCTTGTCTAACAGCATAGGCAGGGAATATCCCGATGCCATCTGGCTCAGGATGTCGATGAATTCCGGCATTGAAGGCAGGTATGAGGATGTGTCGCAGGTTTTCCGGGGTTTTGATTCCAGGAAAGAACAGGGCTTGATCTTGAACTCGAAATCCCGGCGGACTTCGGGAAGGCTCTCGTCAAAGAAATCTTCCAGAGAATCAGGGTCAAAGGGATAAGCGGGATCGATGAAGAGAAAACTGCTCCCGCCTACGGTGATTTGATCCATGTGACGCAGAATCCTTCGTTGAACCAGTTTCTGGTTGTTGACTCTGGTTCCGGTGGATGAGTCCAGATCCCCTGCAATAACCCGATGGTTTTCAACCCGCAGAAAAGCATGCCGGGAATCCACCCTGTCATCTCTTAAAATCACATCACAACTGTCTGATGAACCGATGACTATCCTTCGTCGGGTAAGGTCAATCCGCCGATTCTCCCTGGAAGAAATCTCCTTGTCAGGGCCGTTGATAAGCACCAGGCCGAAAGGTTTTCCCTCCCCCAGGGTTCGTGTGTCTTCTGCCATATGTTTTACTCCCCGGTCAAGTCCCCGATTTTCTATTTATTTCCCCAGAAAAACATAGTCTTATCTCCCGAGCCAGACACCAGCCCCAACCCGTCAGGAGAAAATGCCACCGAATAAACATGATACTGATGGCCTTCCAGGATTTTTTCACATTCCCCGGAAGTGAGAATCCACATCCTGATGGTCATATCCTCGGAACCGCTGGCAATTCGGGATCCGTCGGGAGAAAAGGCCAGGGTCAGAACAGGGCCTTCGTGCCCCATCAGGTTAAGGACATTTTCCCCGGTGCTCATATCCCAAATTTTGATGGTGTTATCATCGGAACTTGATGCCAGAAAACGGCCGTCGGGAGAAAACCTGACATCCAGAACATAACTGTCATGACCTTCTAACTGGTTCATCAGTTCGCCGCTGCGGGAATTGAAAAGATAAATGGTGCCGTCGTCACAGCCAGCGGCAATCACCCGACCATTGGGAGAAAAAGTCACCGAGTTCACCGCGTCTTCCAGAATGTCAACATCGGTGATGCATGTCCATGAACGGGTGCTCCAGATTTTTACCCGCTTGTCGTATGATCCTGATACGATGTAGGCGGAATCCGGGGAATAATCGATGGAACGGATCCAGTCCTCATGGCCGGCCAGGGTCTTGGTGTTCTTGCCGGTTTCTGTATCCCAGATGCGGATGGACTTGTCATCGGAACCCGATGCAATATAACGGCCATCGGGAGAGAAGGTGACAGTCCGCACCCAGTCGGTATGCCCCTGAAGCCTTTTGAGGATCTCATGGTTTTCCCCAGAGAGAATACTCACTTCATAGGAGCCAGTGCCACAGGCGATGAATTCTCCCGTGGATGAATAGGCCACGGCACAGACCGCACCGTCATATATGATGTCTTCCTGTTTCTGCCATCCGCCGGCAGATGTAGCGGAATAATTGATCCCTGCCCCAGCCTCCAGGCCTTCTTCTTCCCCTTCTGCGGGCATGGCTGAAATATCCCCGATTCCCACGGGACGGGAAAGAACACCCCTGGAAGCCAGAATCTTGGAAAGGTTGGACAGATCCTGCTTTACATCGGCAACGGTGGCATAGCGGTAATCCCGCTCGGTTTCCAGCATCCGGTCAAGAATTTTTTGAAGTTCCGGGGGGACGTCGTCCCGGTAAAGGTTCAGGGGAGGATAATCGAAGGGGTTGCGACTGCGGGGATCGTCACCGGTGAGAAGATAATGGAAGGTGGCCCCCAGGCTGTAAACATCCGATGAGAGCATGAATTTGCCGAAGAAGTGCTCTGGTGAGGCGAATCCGGGGGTCCCTACCCGGGTCTGGGTGACGGTCTTGCCGGCAATGGCCTTGGCGACACCAAAGTCAACAAGATAGACTTCCCCGTTGTCGGTGAGCATGATGTTTCCCGGTTTGATGTCCCGGTGAATGATGGGAGGATCCTGGCTGTGGAGGTATTCCAGTACATCCAAAACCTTGACGATCCACTGGAAGAACTCGTCAACATTGATTCTTCCGTCGGGCCGGCTTTTGATGATCGATTCGAGATCCCGCCCCCGGATATATTCCATGATGATGTAGATACTGTCCCCTTCGAAAAAATAATCGGTGACCCGGGGCAGTCCTGCATGTTTTAAGCGGTAGAGGATTTTTGCTTCTTCTTTGAAATGTTTGCGGATGTAATCTCTTTCCTTGGGGGTGGCCAGGAAGGGAAGCATCTCCTTGATGACTACTTCTGATTCCATTTTTTCATCGTGGGACAGGTAAACCCGGCCCATTCCCCCGGCTCCCAGCTCACGAACCACAGTATAACGCCCGTTCTGAAGGGTTCTCTTTCCCGGTGCCCCGGGAGATGCCTGAGATGGCGGTGCCGGCGGTTCCTTGGAAAGGGCCTGGGTGCCGTCCAATACTGCCTCGGTTCCCTGCTCGGCATATATGGTCCCCAGTGATCCTCCGCACTTGACACAGTAGGAATCTGTATTTCTGTTTTCCTGTCCGCATTTTGAACAAAACATCGTATAATCACCTTTTTATAATCCGGTTCCCTTGGCCGGTTTTAAAAAAATCAAAAAAACCAGGGCCAGCCCTGACCGGTTTCATTGACACAGGGCTTTTTAATCCATTTTACCCTTCCAAGTTTATCAGTTTCTCTTTCGATTATTAACCTCCTTCTTTTTGAAGGGCTGGAAGGTTGTGCCGGGAAATCATATATTTCATCAACAAAGAAAGAAGACTTTTATGAATACTTTACAAAAACTTTCGCCGGGAGTCTATTTTCCCCCGGTGTATCTTCCCGCTGGACTGGAACCCCGTCGCAGGGAGTTTGAAAGCATGGTTGTGAAGGCCCAGTGCCGGGTGGGAGCCTTTGCCCGTCGCTATGGATGGGGACACCTGGTGCAGGAGCCTTTCATGTATCGGGTGGAGATTTATGACAACAAGGATGAACTGGATAACCGGATCCGTCTGCTGTTTTTTGGCCCCCTTCCCGTGAAACTGCCGATTACTTATTCTGCAGGTCTGGAAAATTGCGTCCTGTTTTGTGTATCTCCAGAACTATATCAACAAAACTATCCCCAGGGCTGGGAACCTGAAGCCATAGTAAAACTGATGGCCCACGAAATAATTCACCGCCTTCATGTGAGAATTCTTGACGGTGATGAAGATGCCATGGGGCCTGTCTGGTTCTTCGAAGGCTTTGCCATTTACGGCAGTGGCCAGTTTGAAGGGATGCTCCCCCGGCTCTCACCGGAACGGATAAATGAGATAATCCACAGTACTAACCGGGGGAATTACCTGGAGTATGCCACAGTTTTCCGGCACCTGTTAAAAACCGCCCCCATGAAAGAGTTAATTGAAAAACACACAAAAAAAGCATACAGTTTCTCATAATAAAATGTGGAGCAATAGTTGACAATTTTAGTCTTATTAGCTATAAATAATACTGGGTAGTTTTATTTAACTATCGCCATTATATCGCCGAGCAGGCAATATAATAGGAAATATGCTCCAGGGCTGGCTTTTCCGGTATTGCATTTTTAGGAGATCTTATGTATAATTCTTGTGTCTTAGCGCTGTGGCATAATAAAAAAGGCAGGTTCTCAAATGAATAACAAGCATTATATTTCTGCGGGTTTGACTCTGGCGCTTTGTCTGGCGGGGGGATGCAACACCAAGGCCCTCAACACTGGAACCACCGGGCCAACCCTTGAAGGTAATCCCGAAGAATCCGCAAGGCTTGAGATGAAAGGCCAAAACGGTCAACTCAACTCTATGGAATCCCAGGGGATAGCCCTCATCAAAAATGGAGAGCTGGACAAGGCTTATGAAGTCTATAAAAAGATTGCCGGCCTTTCTTATTACCGGGGCCAGGGACAGCGGATGACTCCGTTGGCCATGCTTCTCCGGGACATACATGATTACGCGGACTTGAGCCGTTGTGTTCAATGGTGCAGAGATTTCATCCAGGAGAATCCTTCCCTTGTAGATAGTGCTGTTGCCCAGAATATGGCGGTGATATTCGCCCGGACCAACAACTTCCAAGAAGCGGCGGCCTTGCTGGAGCCTTTTCTTGAAAAGCCTGATGTAAGCTCGGATCTGGTTCATGATTACAGCATGTATTGCCTGAATATTCTGGAGAACTATCAGCTGGATGATGCCCGCCGGGCGGAGTTGTTGTCCAGAGCAAAAGAAAAAGTGGAAGAGATGGGAGAAAAGTGGGGGAAAAATCAGCGTTATTATGTGGCAAAGGGAGATTATTATACCGTTGCCCGGGATTTTCATCAAGCCAGGGAAGCATATGAACAATCCATCCATCTCCAGAAATCGGAAAATCATGAGGTTGCCGATCAAAATTATGATGATTATGATGAAAGTCTTATTCAACTGGCCCGGGCCAAACTTCTGAGTTTTGAGCTGGGAGTGGCCACATGGGACATTCAAAAGAGCCGGATTCATCTGGAAAGAATCATCGAAGCCTATGAGGAAACAGACCCTGAAACATATGACCGCTTTTCACCGGCCAGGGTATTTGCTCTTTTGTTTATGGAATACTTTACTGATTATGGGGAAGTTAAAAGCTGGCAGGTGGAAAGACTGATGAAAGAACACAGGATGATGGAAGAAAAAGGTTTGAATTATCCCAGGCTTTCTAAAAAAATGCATCAATCATTATATCAATTTCTCGTCAGCCGGGAAAAAGGCGATTATCAGACAGCCCTTCATCATCTGGATCGGCTCATCGGATATGCCAAGGTGACTCATGACTGCCCCACATATCATGTCGTGGATATCCCGGTGGCCATCTCCACCCTGAAGGGGTACAAGGCTCAGCTTTATCTTCTGGATGGTCAGAATGACAAGGCCGTCGAGGCATATCAGGAGGCCCTGGAATATCTGCCCGTAAACCAGATTGCAAAGAGGGAGCTTGAGAAACTGGCCCGATTATAAAAAAGAAACCTTTCCCGGGTTTCTTATTGTTCTTTAATACAGACATCCTTTATCTTTTGCCGGTTCGTTCTTTTATGAGGCTCAATAGCGAACCTGTCTAAGTTTTTAGCTGAAATAACAGCTGATATTGCAATTGATATTCTCCCTGAACTTTAATGACAGAATACCTGTTTTCAACTTGAGAATAATCAACAATCGATTTTTTCACCTGATATTAACAAGGAGAGATAAATGTCAACCCCTGAAAAATTAAGGGTTCTTCTCATCGATTCCCTGGGGCATCTCAAGAACCCTTCGTTAGGTTTCCCCAAGTATTCGACAGTCCCGGCGGGTCTTCTGTATCTGGCTTCAAGCCTCAAAGAAAGATTTGGAAACAGAGTCGAAACAAAGGTTGTAAATCTTACTGTGGATATATCATCCCAGAAGGAGCTTGAGTCCATCATGAGGGATTTTTCTCCCCGGCTGGTGGGAATCCGCTCCATTGTGGCGTTTCTGGATTATACCCGGGATGTGATTGAAACCGCCCGGAAGGTTCTGCCCGAAGCCCTGGTGGTTGTGGGGGGGCCTTCAACATGGGGTTATTGTGAAGAGCTTCTTTCGGGCACCAACGGCGCTCATTTGGGAGTGATAGGCGACGGAGAAGAGGCCATCTGCCAGATTGCCGAATCTCTTTTCAGCGGTAGTAGCCCCTGTGAACTGGACGGTATCGTCTATGAGGATAATGGAGAGCTCAAATTCACACCGCCCCGGAAACCCATTGCAGACCTGGATTCCATCCCCTTCCCCGATTACAGTCTGGTGGATCTTGACAAATACGCTTCCCACCTGAATTATTGTTACTCCTTGAGGAAGATTGGAGCCATCTGTTCTTCCAGAGGATGTCCCCGGCACTGCATATACTGCAGTAATCTGGACAAAGACTATCGTGTGAGAAGTCCTGAAAATGTCCTGAAGGAAATGTATCAGCTTCATGATAAATTCGGCATAGTGGACTTCGCCTTTACTGATTATAATTTTCATGTGGATGTGGCAAGAGCTGAAGAGATTCTGGATCTCATCATATCCTGGGATGTTAAGGTGAACCTTTATTATCCCGGAGGAATCAGAGCCGACACCACCACTGAAAGATTGGTGGACAAGATGGTCAAGGCCGGGGCTTCATGGATAACCTATGCCGTGGAAACCGCTTCACCCAGGCTTCAGAAATATATCCGGAAGAACCTGGATTTGGACAAAGCCAGACATATTATTAATTATACCTTTGATCGGGGGGTTAATGTCCTCAATACCTTTATGTTTGGTTTTCCCACGGAAACCTATGAAGAAGCCAGGCTGACAATAGACTTTGCCAAAACCCTTTGTCCTTCTGTGGTGCCTGCGGTTTTTGCCGCCAGGTTTTTCAAAGGGACCCAGATGCACCAGATAGCCAAAGAGAAAAACTTAGACGTGGAAAAAATTAACAGGGCGGCAAAAAAGTTTCTGACGGAGATCGATCTTCCCCCCACCGATGCCATGACCGGCAGGGAGCTGAGAATGATTTACCTGGAGTATTTCAAGGAAATATTTCTGGAAAAAAACCGCCTGAAAAAAGCCCTGGAACGCCACCTGGAACATTATACGATAGAAGAAGTCCTCACGACATATCACTTCTTCCTGGGCAGGCCCTTCAGATCCATTGATGAGATACTCAATTACAGGTAAATCTCCCTGGCCCGGCAGGTTCATAAATCGAGAATGAGGAACACCCCAAACAGGCTCAATCCCGACCGAATCCCGGCTTGGCCGTCATTCCCTTCCTGCCCCCGGGATCCTGGCTCTGATTTTTTCTTTCCATCAGGCTGGGCTTGTCCCCAGGGGAAGTTTTCTTTCCTCCCGGCTCACCCTTGGGAGATAACCCCTGGCGGGGAGAGGACGGGTTTTTTTCATCCTCAGTAATCCCGGGAGCCCCGGGAGCCATGGATGCCCTGGATTTCTGGAGCTTTTCATTTTCCGACTGGCGGGCCGATGCACCAGGCCCCGGCCCCATAATTGTAAGAGTGGCCTTGCCTCCGGGATCCGGGGAAGCGGGTCTGACCGGTGGAGCTGAATGGCTTGGCTTCGCAGGGGGTTCCCCGGCAGGTTTCTGGGGTTTTGGCACTGACATGGTGGAAGGCCTGTCGGGGACTTTTGTTTTTTGAGTGCTTGGCGGAGGCTGGGACTGGGGAACCAGGGCTTCCCGGCTTTTGGATATGATTTCCAGCACTCGGGACAGTTCTTTTTCCATGCCTCCTAAGATCTTCAGGGCATACTGATCTGCACCGTCCCTGGTAAAACGGGCGTCATTGTCGGCATTGCCCAGGATTTCCCGGGCCTTTGCCTCTGCCTGGCTGATGATGGCCCCGGCCTGCCCCCGGGCTTCTTCCAGAATCTCATCGGCCCTGTTCTTTGCGTTGACGACAATCTGCTCTTTGTCCAGAAGTTTATGGCTCTCTTCTCTGGCAGCGGCCACAAGATCGTTGGATCGTTTTTCCGACTCCCGGATAATCTCGCCGGCCTTTGTCTGAGCTTCCTGCAGAATCCTCTGATTCTCCTTGGATACCCAGCGGGCCTGTTTCATCTCTTCAGGAAGACTCTGGCGGGTTTTTTCGATGAGGTTCAGTATCTTGTCCTTGCGGACAATGGCGTAATTGTTCATCAGGGGGATTTTTTTGCTGTTGTATATGGCGTTTTCTATCTTATCAAGGACGTGAAATATTCGCATAAATACCTCCGGCATATTTTCCGGTTAATTTTTTTTCAATATTCGCCCCTGATTCGGACTTTCCCTGTTCATTCCTTTTCCACAATTTCACCCCGGGGTTTTTTTGTGCAGGTTTTCTCTTTTAACTTCGCCTCGGCAAAGGGGGAAACAAAACAGGAAACAGGCCCACCCAGGGCGGCGATTTCCCTGACCCGGGATGAACTGAGAAACGCATATTCTGCAGAAGTCATAAGAAAAATTGTTTCGATGGCAGGATCTATCTTTCGGTTCATCAGGGCCATCTGGAATTCGAACTCGAAGTCGGAAACAGCCCGGAGGCCCTTGACAAGAACATTGCTCCTGTGGCTTTTCATAAAGTTCACCAGCAGGCCGTCAAAACTGTCGATATGAACCCGATTGCTCTCTTCGATGGATTGGCGGATTATCTCCACCCGTTCTGAAAGAGTGAACAGGGGCTTTTTGCCGGGATTTCTCACCACGGCGATGATGACTTTGTCAAATATGACCAGGGCCCGCTCCAGTATGTCCTTGTGACCATTGGTGAAGGGATCAAAACTGCCGGGGTAAACTGCGATTCTCAATGAATTCCCCTTTCAGTGAATGTGCGGATATTATTTTTAATTTCCGGGAGAGTCGGGAGATTCTTTATCGGCAGAGGCATCTTCCCCGGCGCATTCTTCTTGTTCCGGTGTCAGACGCCCATCGTTATCGCCACCGGGAAGAAGATATATACTCACTGCTGTATCACCATATGTTTTCACCTTGCGAAGGGTGAACCTGCCTACCTGTTCGGGAAGTTTATTCTCGGCGTAATGCTCCACTACGGCTATTCCGCCGGGTTTGATCAGATCGGCTTTATCTATGGCTTCCAGAGTCTTGATTTCAAACTTGACATGGTATGGCGGGTCCATCAGAACAAGATCCAGGGATTCTGGAGTTCCCTGCTTGACAGCTTTTACTGCATCCCGCTTTATTACCGTGGCCTGATCCACAATCCCCAGTTTGTCCAGAAAAAATTTCAACTGCTTGAGAGCGCCGGAATCCACATCAACAAAAGTGACATGACTTGCTCCCCGGCTGATGGCTTCAAGCCCCAGAGAGCCGTAACCACAGTAGAGATCCATCACCCGGGCATTGTTGATGGAAGACCCCAGGATGCTGAATATGGCCTCCTTGACCTTCTGGCTGGTTACTCTCAGGCCCCGCCTGGTCCGGTATTCCAGGTTCCTGCCCTTGAATTTTCCCGCAATGATTTTCATTGGTCACCTCATCAGTGAATAATGTCCCATGTATTTTTATACCCGGATTCCAGTTTTTCCTTGATTGACAAATGATCTTTTTGTAAAAAATTGGGATCCTTCTCTTCCATGATCATGGCTTCTTCCCGTGCTCTCTGGATTAACTGGTAATCCCGGGCCAGATCCAGAAAACGAAGGGGAGGAAGTCCCGACTGCCGGCTTCCGCAAATATCCCCCGGCCCCCGTTGAAGAAGGTCTGCCTCGGCAATCTCAAAACCTGACGAAGAACCGACAATGGTCTTTAAACGTTGATCTGAAAGGCTGTTTCTTGGGGCTAACAGGATGCAACGGGATTTGCGCCGGCCCCGGCCCACACGGCCCCGGAGCTGGTGAAGCTGGCCCAGGCCGAACCGGTTGGCGTCCATTATTACCATCATCGAAGCCCCGGGTACATCAACACCTACTTCGATTACCGTTGTGGCCACCAGAATGGAGAGCTTTCCCGAGGCGAAGGATTCCATTGCCTCTTCCTTTTCTGCCGTGGGCATTCTGCCGTGGAGAATCCCCACGGGAACACTCTCGAATCGTTCCTGTATCTGACGATGCAGATTCATAAGGGCCGTGGCTTCAAAATTTTCCGACTCGTCAATAATTGGGCATACAATATATGCCTGGCCTCCTGAAGAGATCTCCTCCTGAAGAATCTCCCAGACCCGGCCTTCCTGATCCGGTGTGACCCAGAAGGTTTCCACCTCCTGCCGGCCAGGAGGCATCTCGTCGATGATGGAAACATCCAGATCCCCATAAAGGGTCAGGGTGAGGGATCGGGGGATGGGAGTTGCAGTGGTGAAGAGAAGATCCGGGCAGGAGCCTTTCCCCTTGAGGGCGGCTCTCTGCATCACTCCGAATTTGTGTTGTTCATCCACCACCCCGAAAGTCAGCCGGGCAAAGGTCACATCTTCCTGGATCAGGGCATGGGTCCCCACCACCACCGGCAAATCTCCGGTGGAAAGCCGGGTTTTTATCTCTTCCTTGCCCCGGGGATTGACAGAACCGATTAAAAGCTCACAGCCGATGCCGAAAGGTTCCAGAAAATGTCGGAAACTGTAGTAATGCTGTTCTGCCAGAACCTCCGTAGGCGCAAGAATGACGCTCTGATAACCTGAACGGGCCGTCAGCAGGGTCCCCAGAGCACAGATGATGGTCTTGCCAGATCCCACGTCCCCCTGAAGGAGCCGGTTCATGGGGGCCGGAGAATACATGTCCTCTATTATTTCTTTTAGTACTTTTTTCTGGGCCCCGGTGAGATTGAAGGGGAGCTGGCCTTCATAAATCCGGCAAAAATCCTCCCGGGGAATGTAGCTGTGTTCTTTCCTGCGGTTCCGGATTTGCCTCCGGTTCCTTGCCGATGCCAGTTGCATCAGGAAGGCTTCCTGGAAGCGTAGCCTTTCTGTGGCCCTGTGCGCCTCTTCTATGTTTCCGGGCTTATGGGCCTTCTGCAGAGCCTCGCTGATTCCAGGCAGGTCCAGCCTGAGGAGTAAATCTTCTGGAAGAATCTCCCGGAGAAGATGCCCATGGCTTTCTGTGGCCGTGGCGATGAGCTTTTCCATGGTTCTTTGTCCCAGGCCGGCGCTCAGGGGATAAACCGGGCGGATTCCTGCGGTCTGACCCCCGGAAACCTCCTCCACAGGAGCCATCTGAGGGGAGTTAATCTGAAGCTGGCCCTGGTGATTTTCCACCTGGCCGGATATGATATACTCTCCCCCTTCCTTCAGTCGGGACGCAACATAGGGCTGGTTGAACCATACAAGGGTCAGGTAGCCGTTGTCGTCGGATATGGCGGATTTGGTGATGGACCTGCCCCGGCCCAGCCGTCGGGTGTATATGGCTTCCAGCTTTCCCCGCAGGATATGGAACCCTCCCGGCTCCACCCGGTCAAGGCCCGGCGCTTCACGGAAATCCTGGTAATCCCTGGGCAGGTGGTATAAAAGGTCCTCCACGGTGCGGATTCCCAGCTCTGCAAGGCTTCCTGCGGTCTTGCCTCCCACTCCCCGGATGGATGTCACCGGATCCTTCAGGGATGCCTCTAATTTTTCCGCCAGTTTCCGGGCAGTTTCTTTCTTGACTTCTCTGGATACGGGGATGATTTTCTCTTCCGTCAGCTTCTTTGATGAGGGCTTATTCTTGCGGGGTTTTGCCGGTTTGCTCTGGTTGACTGCCTTTTTCCCGCCGGGTATGAGGGATGTAATCAACTGATGGATCTGCACCAGGACTTTTTTCCGTCGGGCCGGATCCAGCCCCCCATATGAAGAGGCAAGGTGCATCGCCAGGGTCAGAGTTTCCCGCACCCGCTGATCGTGGGGATAATGCTCCCGCGCTCTGCCAATCCATGTGAGCATATATTTATCCAGCCCGCCGATAACCGAGAGATTGTCAAACCCACGGTGCTTTTCTCCGGTGAAGGGCAGGAGGATCTTCTGCAACAGCTGGTCGAACCTTTCCATAAATGAATCCTTCTCCAGTGAATAGATTATTTCCCACCACATCCTTGAAAAAATAATCCCCGTGGGTTATCTGTTAAACAATATGTTAAACATTGAAGAAATAAGGCGACAGTTTCCCCTGTTGACAGGGGATTCTCCGGTCATATATTTTGACAGCGGGGCTACATCCCTGAAACCACAGCCGGTAATCGACAGGGTGTGCCGTTATATGTCCAGATATCCTGTCAGCGTTCACCGGGGAATGCATCACCTGTCGGAGGAAGCAGGCAGGCTTTTTGAAGAGGCCCGGACTGTCACCGCCGGGTTCATCGGCGCAGAGTCCCCGGAGCAGGTGATCTTTACCGGCAATGCTACCATGAGCATCAACTTGACGGCCAGATCCCTGAAAAGACTGGTGTCACCCACCCGAAGGCGGATACTGATATTCTCATCGGAGCATCATTCCAACATCATTCCCTGGATGAACCTGAGGGAAGAGGGTTTTCTCCCGGAGATTATCCCGGTGGATCCCATGGGAAGGATCAGTATCCAGAATCTGGGGAATCATCTAAATGACAGAACGGCTCTGGTAGCCATGGCCGGGGTTACCAATGTCCTGGGGATAATCAATCCCTGGGAGGAAGCCTGTGGAATGGCTCACGATGCCGGGGCTCTTTTTCTGCTGGACTGGGCTCAGGGAGCAGGCCGGATTCCTCTAAATGTTTCCCTGAAGGGCCCTGATTTTGTCGCCTTTTCTGCTCACAAGATGTTCGGCCCCACAGGGGTGGGAGTCTTGTATGGAAAACCCGGACTTATTGAGAAGATGCAGGCCCTTGCTCCCGGCGGTGGCACCGTGGAGGATGTGACCCCTGAAGGATACACTATTTCTCCCATTCCCCGTCACCTCGAAGGAGGAACTCCTCCCATCGCCGGGGTGATTGGTCTTGGGGCTGCGGTGGAGTGGATCGAATCGGCGGGCCTTGAAAACATTGCCCGGCATGAAGAAGAACTGCTTGAATACGGGGTGAAAAGGCTTTCGTCAATCCCCGGAGTTACCCTGTATGGCCCCGATGAAACCCGGCACAGAACGGGGATTATTGCCCTTAATCTGGAGGGATGGCACTGCCTTGAGGTTTGTTCAATGCTGGATCGTTCTGGGAGGATCTGCCTCCGGGGAGGAATGCTTTGCGCCTCGCTTCAAGTCAGGGCCTTGTGCCCCGACGGAGTTATCAGGATCAGCTTTGGCCCTTACAACACTGCCGGCGAAATTGATCGGCTGGGAGAAATCCTGGAGGAGATGACAGCCCTGTGAAGATTGCATCCCCCATAAGCCGTCCCGGAGAGGTTCCATCTCTGGCAAAGGCCGGGGCCGGGGAGTTTTACTGCGGTGTCGCCCCTGATGCTTGGCAGGAGAAATTCGGCTTTGTGGAATCCATCAGCCGTCGCAATTCTCCCAGGGCCCATGTGCCGACCCTCCGGGACATGGAGGATCTCATCCGGCGGGCACATCGACGGGGAATACCTGTTCACGGAGTCCTGAACGAATCTTATCATCAGGCCCAGATGGGTATTCTCGAAAAACAGGCCGGGGACTATCTTGATGCGGGAGCCGACGGAATCATTCTGGGAGATGTGGCCAGCCTTTATCACCTCAGAAACCGGGGAATCTCCGGCCCTTTCACCATGGGAACCGGCGGTGTTGCCTTCAACCTGGAAACCCTCGACTATTATCATCAGCTAAAAGTATCCCGAGTGATTCTGCCCCGGCATCTTGATCTGGATCAGATCCGCCACCTGATCAAACAAGGGCCTTCCATGGAATACGAAGTTTTCATATTCCGGGGATTGTGTCCCTTCATCGACGGACTGTGCCGATTCCAGCACGGTATAAATCATACTTTAAATGCGAAACCCAGCATGGATCTGGCCTGCTCTGCGGGATTCCGGGTTAAATGCCTCATGACCTGCCAAAAAGGGAAACTCCCCCGGTCCGCCTCTCAAAACCTGACCCGGCGACAGAGCCTCACAGGATGCGGACTCTGCGCCCTGTGGGATCTGGAGAATATTCCCGGAATAACTGCCCTGAAAGTGGTGGGAAGAGAGTTCTCATCCCGGGAAAAACTGGAAAACCTCAAAATGGTCGCCGGAGCTTTGGATCTTCTCAAAGAAAAACCAACCAAATATGAATTCTTTCAAGCCTGCCAGGAACTTTTCCGGGAATTCTTCCGCCGGGACTGCACCGGAAAAGACTGCTATCATCCCGAGATTACAAGCTGAAATGCTCAGGCTTTTTTTGCTTATTCGGAAGAACCCCCCCCCATTTGGAATGGGGGAACATGAGTCGGGATTGTCATGATCGGTGGGATATAACTCTCGGGCCGTTGTTTATGTGTCGGTGGGCGTTGTCAGGTTTTGTTTTCTTATTAATTCAACTTCCGGTTGATTGGAAGCTGTCGCCGGAAGGGTGGTTGTTGAATGTGAACTGTGAAGCAATCCCTTCAATGACCTGGAAGGGAGGCCATAAAACCAGTCCCCTTGACACGATGTCAAGGGCCGCAAATGGTACAAGGATGAACCGTCTTGCGGTTGACAGGTTTTATGAGCCGACATGACAGCAGTCATTGAGAAGATTGCGGAATGTGAACAAAAATAACCACCCACCGGCACTTTGGAAGTTCCCCCCCATTTGGAATGGGGGAATATGACACGGGACCCATTTTTAAAAAATGGGGAAAATATGATTCGTGATTGTCATGATCCTTGGGATACAGCTTTCGGGCCGTTGTTAATGTGTCGGTGGGCGTTGTCAGGCGTTTTTAGGCGTTGTCA
>CAYNGH010000033.1:0-24350 GCA_964396845.1 uncultured bacterium
TAACCATAAGCTGTTCTTTTTTTGAATCCAGTATCCGGGCCGACAGCGCTGCCATTGTGCCACAACCCAGTCCCAGGATCATGGGCAGTACAGCCTTTCCGTTCAGCCCCATCACCTTACATGTCCGGTTTGCAACAATGGCAAGCCGGGGCAGGTATCCCGAGTCCTCCAGAATACTGAAAAACAGGAAAAACGCCGTTACAATGGGCAGAACTATGGCCAGGGCATAAGACATGGCTGTGGTGAGAAGACCGTATTCACCTGTCAGGGCATCGGCAACAGGAGCCCAGGGGATAATGCGGTTTATTATCCCCGATATCCATGGAGCATAATATTGTTCAAAGAGTACTTCCTGAATGAAGTCAACTACTACCCCTGCTGCCAACACCCCGACAAAATAATACATAATCCCCAGAACACCTATCAGAATAGGCACTCCCCACACCGGGTCCATGCACATTTTTCCAATTTTGTTGGCAGTTCCCGTTCGGGGAAGGTTTTTAGATCTGGATACTTTGTCGGCAATTTCCCTGGCCCGGCTCATTCTCTCCTTGTTGATTATAAAGCTGACAGGCTCGTCAAAATGTCCCCGGACTTGGCGTATCACCTTGTAAATATCATCGAATTTTTCTTTTGAAATTCCATCCCTGAGAAAAGGCATGATTGAGGAATCTTCCGCCAGGACCATCAGAGCAAGGGAACGCCGGGATATTGAAGCATCGGGCATCAGGGGAGTGATTTTTGCAACGGCATTTTCGATATATTCACTGTATTTGAATGAATATTGGGGTTTTGTGGGGCTTTCCATAGCCTTCTTCAGGCCTTCAATCCCCTTCCGGCTTACTGCAACAGTGGAAACCACAGAAACACCCAGAATCCGGGAAAGCTCTTCTGTGTCAATTTCAATTTGCCTCTGGCGGGCTTCGTCGGCCATGTTTAAATCCAGCACAAAAGGAATTCCCATTTCCGTCAGCTGGAGAGATATGGCAAGGGTTCGAGCCAAATTCTTGGAGTCGGCCACCTGAACCCCGAAAGATACTCCTTCCTCCAGGAGAATATCTCTGGTGACCACTTCATCGGAAGACATGGGGAGCAGGTTGGCCACCCCGGGAGTATCAATGAGGGTATATTCCCGCCCCGCAAGACGTATGTCGGATCGGGCAATCTCCACAGTGGTGCCGGGGTAGTTGGACACCACCACATACTTGCCCGTGAGAAGACCGAATATTACACTTTTGCCCACATTGGCATTGCCGATCAATACCACCTTGTCCCTGACTTTATTCATAACTGGTAACTGTTGCATTTTAAACTGATATATCCTGTCGTTAAATTATTACAGCTATTGATTATCATAATCAATATAACAATTTACAATCCCCTTCTGAATCCCTTCCGGGGGAGTTGTTTTTTTTATTTTTTTGTGGATTTGGTCAGTTGGATTCTGAGATTTTTCAGCTCACCTGCGGTTTTTTCTCTTTCGGGGCGGGGATAGAAAAAAGGAGCCATAATGAACATATGGGAACGGCCGATGCGGTAGTTGTCTATCAAGCCGTGAATATTTGTGAAGCGGGTTTCAAACAGTTTTTCAAAGACTGCCTTGTAAATGGCGCAAACTATCCTGGGTTTGTATTCCACTATTTTTTCAAACAGCATTCCCCGGCCAGTATCAAAATCTTCCCGGTCCAGGTTATTCATTCTCTGGCCGGGACGTTTCACCAGGTCTGTCAGGCCTATCTTCTGTTCAAGGCATATCTCATCAAAATAGTATCCTGCCCTGGGCTTCAGGATCCCTGCCTGAATGATGGTATCCCAGAAACGTTGTCCCAGAATACCCCGGTGGTTATGACCTGACTCTACGCTGACTATGGAAGGATTAATCCCCACAAAGAGGATGTCAAGATCCCTTGATATTATATCTTTGAGGGAACTGTAACGTTCACCTCTCCAGGTCAAGAGAGTTCTGTGCATCAGGCCTCCCGATCAGGTTTTCCGTGGATTTATCAGTATCTGGTGATAAATTCCGACTGGTTGTCCAGGTAGAGATAAATGGTGTCGGTCTGCTGGTTATAGCCGTCATACCATTGAATTTCGACCACGTAATACTTGTATTTTTCTGCATTATAACAGGTAAGTTCATAGCTGGGTTTTCCTTCGTTGCCCAGATCCGCCCAGGATGCATACCAGCGGTTTGAATAGTTGCCGTATTCCCATACTCTGATATAATTGACCCCCACCCAGTTGTACTCAGCATCATAAAGGCCATAGGTTATGATGGTTAAATTTCCGGTGTCAGGCTCAGGATCCGGAGCCGGGTCATCACCAGGGTCCTCGGTGGAAGGAGAATAGGGCATCTCTATGGTCATCACGGTGGTTTTTCCTTCCTCCACGGTGACGCTCCCTGAAGCTTTGGCAGAACCGGCAGTGACAATCATCAGCCTTTCCCCGGCCCACACATTTTCAAGGATAAATTCCCCGTCATCATCGGCATAGGTGCTGATGGCCTGATCAATCAGGGAGATGAATGCTCCCGCCGCGGGGATGGTGTCTTCATCTTCAAGGATCAGTCGAACAGTGCCTTCGATAGTGCCTGTAGGCCCGTCATCGATGGGGGTAACGGTAAAGGGAGGCATGGGATCCGGTTCGGACATATCCCCGATTCCGCCTGCTCCCCCGGAGCATCCTGCCACAAATATCGAAAAGGTCACAGCAAGGGAAAGGATAATGTAAAATATACGCCGGTTCATAAAAACTCCTCCTGTTGCAAAAATACTATATTCAGTATAAAGCAATTCGAGATAAATTTCCATCAGGAACCGGCTAATACCTTCATTTTTTTTTGATACTTGACTGTCCTGCGGAGCGTCAGAAAAGAAATAATTCAGAGGAAACCATTACTAATAAAAAGAAGTTACAGCAATTAAAGATTGTCAAATTTAGCTATGAAGCACATTAAAGCAGTTATAAAAACTATAAAAAAGTATTTTGATGAAATCACCCTGTTGACTCTGGCAGTTTTCCTGTTCATTGTCGCCACCAATACCCAGTCGGGATGGCTTTATTTTACAACTGCCCTTATTCTGGGACTTCTGGTTTTCAACCTTGTCACGGCCATAATTAATCTGAAGGGCCTGACGATCAAAAGAGAATTTGCATCCCGGGGAAGACAGGACGAACCGCACCGGGTAACCATCAGGGTGAGGAATAACGGTTCTCTGCCACGGATGTTTCTTATGATAGAAGACTCCTTTCCTGCCATGGCACCCGATGACAAGCCCCCCAGGATGCTGATTCCATATATCCCCCCTCGCCAGGAGGTCCGGGTTCATTACAGCCGTTCTCCATATCGTCGGGGTGTTTATGAATTCGGCCCTGTTACAGTTCATGCCAGCGGTTACCTGGGGTTTTTTAATTTTTACCGGCGGATCAGGCTCGACTCTTCCCAGCTGACGGTTTTTCCAGGCTTTCTGCCCATGGGCAGGCTTGTCCTTAACAACAAGGCTTCTTACTGGGGCAGGGGAGAGCGTTCATTCACCTTCAGCGGAAGGAGCATTGATTTTGCCGGGATACAGGAATACAGACCGGGCAATGAGATCCGCTATATTCACTGGCCTTCCACTGCCCGGAATAACCGCCTGATGATTAAAGAATTCAACGAGATTGCAAACCATTCCATCACTGTGCTCATCGACAACACTCCCAAATCGTCAATAGGCGAGGGTCGGGATACAACCCTGGAATACATGATAAAGGCAGGAGCCACCCTGCTGGACAGAGCATCCAGGGCAAATTATACCTGCAATCTGATACTGCTGGAGAATAACCACCCGGTGTATCATCGGAATCTTTCGGCGATAGCTGTTCAGTATCAGCTTGCCCGGCTGAAGGTTGCACCGACAGACAAACCCCTGGAATCCAGATTCGAGGAGATATCAGAGCATCTCCGGGGCAGTGGTGAGCTTTTCATCCTGCGGGTTGCGCCGTTTACCGATATGAGGTTTCTCCAGGGAGTATTAAGCCGGAGTATCGGTGTTACAGTGTTGTTTTTTTCTCCGGAGCTTTTTATTGGGAAATCCGGGAATATCAGCAACAATGGAGCTTATGATTATGAAAATAACAGACAGAAACTAAAAGCTATGGGAGTAACCTGCGGAGTGCATCAGAAGGACCAGGTATTGGATATCCGGGGAGAAGGAGGCAGATTCAGGGGTGTTGCGTAAACTTTTTTCAAAACTGAAAAAGCCCCCCAGAAAGCCTGAAGAATCCCTTGTTTACAGGCTTTCGGTAATGTTGACGGTGATGACGGGTATTCTGGCGGTGCTTTCACAGTCGGAATGGCCGTCCATTTCGCCGATTGTTGTTTTCTTTACTTTCTTGGGATATTATGTGTCATATACCCGCCGGGCCGGTAAAAACACCTGGATCAAAATTATTCTTTCAATCCTCATGATAGCCACTTTTTTTAACTTCCTCCGGGACCTGCGGACAACTCCCTATGATCCCCGTATCCCTCTGGCAAATCTCCTGCTGTGGCTTCAAACCCTCCACAGCTATGACCTGCCCGCCCGGCGGGACTTGAATTATTCCCTGCTGGTGGGGCTGGTGCTGATTGGTGTGGCATCAGTTCTCAGCATTGATGCCGGGATACTGATTTATTACTTCTTCTTCCTGCTGTTCGGATCCGTTGCCCTGATTTATGGAAACCTCTCCCGCCTGAATGAAGAGGCAGATTCAAAAGAAGAAGTTCAGCTTCCCTTTGCAGTGACCCGGGGAGTTTCCTTTGCCATAGGTGTGGTGGCAGTATCTCTGGTGCTTTTTCTGTTCATTCCCCGCTTCGAGGGGATGATATTCCGGCCCCTTCCCCGATCCTGGGTCATCCGTCTTCCCAGCATCACCCGGGGCAACATCAGCAACCCCGGCCAGGAAAGCGGGGAAGACCTGAAGGGAATGTCCGGCAGGGATCTCATATGGCGGGAAGATTCCTATTTTGGTTTCAACACATATGTAAACCTGAATTTTCGAGGCCGTCTGAATGACGATGTGGTGATGAAGGTTCAGAGCAATCGATGGTCATATTTGCGGGGCCTGGTTTTTGACAGCTACAATGGAAGCGGATGGGAAATCACCGGTGAACAGGAGGATGTTCGAGAGATCAGACGTCCCACGCCTCCCATCCGGTTGGAGCTGGATCCCGACAACCTCCAGCTTCTGCAGGACAGTGACGAAATTGTTCAGATTTACAATATCCGCCGGGAAATGCCCAACATCATCTTCGGCGCTTACCAGATTCATCTGCTGTTCTTCCCGTCGGAAACCATATACCGGGACAGAAACGGCGGTCTTCGATCGCCCTATCTCCTGGAAAAGGGCATGGTTTATTCCACCATATCCCGCAGGGTCCCCATGCTTTCAGAACATGTCAGAAATATCGAAAAAACCCACCGGGAATCTTATGTTGATCACCCCAACTGGCATATTAAGAAAGAAAAGCAGTATTATACTGATTATGAAAAATATACCCGGCTTCCCGAGGACTTCCCTCAGAGGATCAAGGACCTGGCCGGGGAGGTTGTCCAAAAAAATGCAGGGGAGAATCCATCGGATCTGAGAATTATTCTGTCCCTGTCCAACTATCTGCGTGCCACATATCCCTATGACCTGGACATACCTCCTTTCCCCGACAGCCGGGATTCGGTGGATTATTTCCTGTTTGAACAGAAAAGGGGCTATTGTGAGCATTTCGCATCAGCCCTTGCGGTAATGCTTCGAAGCCAGGGAGTCCCTGCCCGGTTTGTGACGGGATACCTCCCCGGTGAATACAATCCCCTGTCGGGATTTTACTCCATCAAGAATTCCGATGCCCATGCCTGGGTGGAAGCATATATTCCAGGCTTTGGGTGGCATGCCGTTGATCCTACTCCGGGGTTTGATTCCTCTGCATATAATCGGGATCGAAACAGAACAAAGTTTCTTTTCATTGATATGTGGCACTGGCTTCAGGCTCGAACAGGACTCGACAGAATCAGCCTTCCGGGACTGGAACCGGGAAGTGTCATCGCCCAGGTCATTGCAGTTCTGGCCTTCCTGGCCGTGGGAGGACTCATATTCTTTATTGTCATATCATTGAAAGGCTACAGGAAACTGTTAAAAAGCGGGGCCGGGGAAAGTATCCCGGCATTTGTGCCATGGCTTCTGGAAGAGATGAAAAACTCCATTAAGAACCTGGGAAAAAGATACCGGTTGATAAAGCCCGACGTTATAGAAGACCCCGCGGTAAAGTTGTACCGCCGGATTATCGCAGAATTGAGCTGTAAGGGATTCACAAAATCTCCCGGAAGAACTCACCGAGAATTTATTGCTTCATCCATCCCAGGGGAATTTTATCCGGACATGATGGAACTGGTATATGCATACGAGAAGGCCCGGTTCAGCTGTAATCCTCCCGGACAGGATGAAATCTCCCGCTTGGAGCAAATTTGGAACCGGCTCTCCGGGAGTATCGGAAAAATAAAGAAATCACCAGGAAAATAATTGTGGCAGACAGCAGAATAAAAACAAAACTGATCCTCCCTGCAGTGATCATTCTGATGCTTATTCTCGTGGGAATCTGGCTTCTATGGGCAACTGACAAATCAGTGCTCGTAAAAAAAACTGCCTTTCACATGGACACTTATGTTCAGGTGGTTATCAAAGAAAAACAATCCCGCAGGGATGCCGCCAATGAGGCTGTTGACGAAGTAATGGCACTTTTCAGCCAGCTGGACGAAGCTTACAGTCTGTATGATGCCCAGAGTTCTCTTTCTGCCGTGAACCGCATGATTGAAGATGATGCCTGTGACCCGCAACTTTTAAGCCTGCTGGAGGAAGCTCTGGATTTTTCCCGAAAGACCGGAGGCAGTTTTGATCCCACCCTTGGAGGAGTCAAGATTCTGTATCCCCTGAGCATGGATAACCCTGTGCCTCCCGATGAAAAAGCCATCAGCCAGGCTCTTGACAGCGCCGGCTTTCACAGGGTTCAGATTAAAGACGGCCTTATAGTAAAACCTGAAGGGCTGAAATTTGACCTTGGGGGGATCCTCAAGGGATACGCGGTGGATGAATCAGCCCGGTTGCTTGAGAGAAAAGGTTTTCACGATTTCATGATAAACGGCGGGGGAGATATTCGAACATCGGGAACCAACCTGCAGGGAGTCCCTTGGCGGATCGGAGTGGAACATCCCAGGGCAAGGGATCGGGTTCTGGGGATTATTTCTCTCAAGGATCAGGCGGTGGCCACATCCGGGGACTATCAAAGATACTTTTTTTATGAACAGGTTCGCTTCCATCATCTTCTGGATCCTGTCACGGGTCTTCCGGCCCGCCGGTCTATGCTGGCTACAGTGATAGCCCCTGACACCATCACTGCTGATGCCTTCTCCACCGCAGCATTTGTAAAAGGGCGAGCCGACGGCATTGCAATGCTGGAGGAGATGGGACTGGAAGGGATTATTGTTGACGAGGAAGGAATCTCCACTACCAGGGGACTTTCAGACATTCCCCTGGTCTGGTGATTGTTCCTTCAGTCTTTTGCTTATTTGAGATCCCCGGGCTTCTTATCCGGGTCCAGACCATATTTTTTGCCGGTTTCCTCCAGGGCTGCCGGAGGTGTCAGCTGGGCCAGGGCTTCCCACATCTCACCCTGAAAATGACTGACGGGGTCAGAAAAATAGTGATCTATGAATTCCTCGTATCGTTGATTCTTTGTTTCCAGAACTTTCCGGAGCTTCTTGAGGCGGTTTTTTTGATAATCGGGGAGAGAATCCACCAGGGGCTTGACTTTTAGAATCTTGTGAAACAGAATGGATGCCTCCAGCAGGTTCTTGTCATGAAGGAGTGACTTTAGCTTTTTTAGATCCTCCCGCACTTCCCGGAGTCTTCCGGAAACTTCCCGATGACTTTTTTTCTGTTTGGCATCTTTTTCAAACACATTGCAAAGCCGGTTCAGCAATAAGAAAACATGTTTCTGAGGGCCTTTTACATGGTTAAGATAAGACCTGACCAGAGCCAGGATCCCCTGGGCGTCTTCTTTGATCAGCAGGTCTTCAAGGGATTCCAGAAACATTCCAGGGAAAAGCTGTTCAAAGGTTGTCGTTCCCCCAGCAGACAGATTTTTCAGCTCTTCGATGGGAGATGCCACCAGGTTGCTGGTATCCACCATCTTTTTCGTGTCCACAGCTTTAGGCTCAGCCGGGGATTCATCACCGGAGGTAGATACACCGACAGCATCCACCGAGGGTGTCCTGGAAGGCCGGACAAACAGGGTGGGACTGTTGCCAATCATACTGCCACCATTGACAGAGATCCCTGAAGGCCCCTGGTTTTTTCCTCCGAGGTTCAGTTCAGTTTTTGCCGTTGCAGGCCTTATCTCTTTGAGATTGGACGGAGTATCTCCAGAAGGCATAATGGAAGGCCCTCCCTCAGGAGAGATTTTCTGTGCTTCCAAGGCTCTTCTTTTGGCTTCCTCCATCCAGCTTCGGGTTCGCTGTGCCTTATTCTGGACAGGATTTGACAGCCTATCCTGTTGGATCTCCCGCATTTTCTGATCGTGAGCCCATTTGCGACGCTGTTCCTCGACTCTTCGCCGAGCTTCAGCCTTGCGTCGTTCAAATTCTTCATCCCTGGGGGCTTCACTGGTCAGGGTTGGGATCTCTTCCATGCTAACAGATGAACCCAGCTGACTGGTGGAGGGAGCATTTTCATCATCGGCTTTTTTTCCTATGCCGATTTTTAGGGGTTTCACCGGGCCGTCGAAGGACTGGACAAAGGGCTTGAAAGGCTTGTCCGGCTTTGATGCAAGCTCCTGTTTGTCTGGTTCATCTTTTTTTTCATCAACTTCAGGTATCTCGCCAACTGGCATGCCATCACTGACCGATTCGGGGACTTCATCTTCCCGGGGAGGGGATAGCTCCTTTTCTCTGGCTTCCCTTTCCAGCTTCTTTTTCCAGGGATCATGCTCCCCGTAATCCCTGGTTGAAGGAAGCTCTGAGATGTTGACGACCTTTCGCTGACCTGGTGGAATATCTTCCGGTTGTTCAGGCTTCAGAGGTTCTTCCTGTTTAACCTCCAGTTTTTCTTTCATCCGGGCCTTTTCTTCAAACCAGTCCGGAATCTCCACATCGGGGATCAGCAGTCCCGACTCCCGATCCCTGTCTAATTCCCTTTCCAAATTTTCAAGACTTATCTGAGTCCCATCGTCAATCATTCTCTTTAAATTCCGGCAGTGTTTCACAAAAGAGCCGAAACCGATATTAAACATTGACTTCAGGATGGAAAAGTCGAAATTATCAAGATTTTCTGTTACTTTTTCCAGCTCCTGATCAGCACTTTTCATGTCACCGGTAACCAGGTGAAGTACAGACATATTGTAGCGGGCTGGCAAAAACATTGGGTTAATCAGAAGGGTCTTGCTGTATTGAAACAATCCCTTGTCCAGCCTGTCCTGCCGGACATATATGTCACCCTTCATCAGATTTGCCGCCAGATTGTCGATATGTTCCCCCAGAATAATATCAATCTCCTTCATGGCATCATCATAGAGGCCCTTGATGAATTTTACCTTGCAGTATAAAATCCGGTTTTCCAGGGAATCGTCTTTTATGGTGATGGGGGGATATTCAACCCGGTCAAGGTCAGTCTTGTTCCGTCGATAAATAAAGGTCTTCCCCAGCCCCAGGATATCCAGATGTTTGAATGAAGGATACTGGGAAATATCAGGAAACGAGATGAATACAAGGCCGTTAGTTGCTACATAGGGAATGATCCTCTCCATCATGCGGTTCACAATGGGGTAGGGGTAGAATCTGGGCAGGTTGTTGCAAAATACAAGCCTGTATCTGCCGACTTCATCTTCTGACAGCCAGGAATTCATCAGGTCGGTTTTTCGAAAATGAATGGTGTCCCGAATATCTTTGGAAATTTTATACCTGCCGTCCTGGGTTTTTTCAAAATTCAAAGTGCGGTAATTATCCGACAGGCTCATAACCTTCCCCCGGTGAAAGAGCCCTGCCCTTGCTTTTTCAATGAGGGATGTGTTGGATTCCACTGCCATTATGCGGGGGATAACATTATCCTCGGTTATTGATTTAAGCCGGATGGCAGCACCATAAACTTCTTCCCCGCCGGCGGACTCGATTCCCAGGACATCGACAAACTTCTCCTGGGGCGTGGCTTTCAGGTCGATCTTGGCGGTGAGGTCAATTTTTGCCGTGAGGATGTTTTGAAGCCAGGCTGAGGCATGTTTGGGTTTTTCTTCTTTCTCGACTCCCTCAGTAATCTCTTCGATAAGGGATGATGTCAGGGAATCCAGTTGAACCTTGTTCTGATATATCACCGGGGGTTGGTAAAGCAGAATAAGCCTTTTTATTTCTGAAAGAAAATCGCAGAAAGGAAGACTCAGGGCATAATCACAATATTCTTCGATTTTTCTGAATCCAAGCTCTTTTCCCCTGTTGATGAGTGCCGTATTATAAGCATCCTGGGAGTTTTTCTCATCCATCAACTGGTTGGAAATCAGAAACTCCCGCAAAAGCTGGTATTTTGTTTTCTCGTAAGTCAGAAAAAGCATGGTTCCCTTGCCTTGTTTATATAAACTCCTGACTCCCTTTCACTACAAATGTCATCCTTATCACTGTTTCCAGTTAAATCGATTCAGGCTTTCGGTTCTTTGGTGTGATGCTCTGTCAAAACCTTATGCCGTCAAGAACCTCCTTGACTCTGTCAACCAGTTCAGGATTGAACTTGCCCATGGCATACTCAATATAATGCTTGTTAAACTGTGCCGTATCATCCAGGGGTTCGGCACTGGTGCGTTTTTCCACATAGTCTTCTGCAAGCCCCAGGATCTGAGCGCCCATGGGTATCTGCTCCCCGGAAAGCCCCTGGGGCAGACCACTGCCGTCCCAGCGTTCATGGTGATGCCGGATGAAGGGAGCGCAGTTTTCAAGAATTCTGATTTTCTCAACCATGGTAGCTCCCGTTATAGAATGCATTTTTTCAATTTCCTGACGGGACATATATTTACTTTCCTGGGCCAGTTTTCCCACATCATGAAAATAAGCCCCATACCAGATTTCTTCTAATTCCTTGCCCGAATAACCCATTCTGCGGGCAAAGGTGGTGGCCAGGCGGGCAACCATTACCGTATGGCCACGGCTGGAGGGATCCAGGGTTTCGATGGCGGCAATGAGAATCTCCACCGAGTAGCTGAAGAAATTCTGCAACCTCTCCATCAGATATACATTTTTTAAGGCAACCGCTGCCTGGTGGGCCAGAATGGTAAGATACTCCAGATCCTTTTCGTCAAAAAGCCCGTCATCACATTTGTTCACAGCTTCCATACAGCCGAATATTTTATCGCCCCAGATGATAGGAGCTGCAACAATGGATCTGGTGACAAAGCCCGACAGCTGGTCTGCTTTTTTGTAGTGGCGTGGATCATTTTCCACATCGTTGACAATGAAAGCTTCCCGGTTCAAGATACAGTAGCCGGCTATACTTTTATCATCCAAGGGTATTCGGATCCGTTTGATGATTTCTCCCATGCTCCCGGTGGTTTCCTTGAAATACATATCTTTTCGTTCTTCATCAAGAAGAATAATCGAAGAAGTTTCCGATTCGCATACTTTTGGAATGGATCTGGAAATTCTGGCCAGCAACTCATCGGTGTCAGTGGAGGAGGATAACTCTCTTCCCATCTGACAGAGCCGGGCCAACTTGTCGATCTCTCTGGCGTTCTGGACTTTCATCCCAGACGGTGCCTCCTAATCAGCGGTGACCCGGTAAAGTTCTTCATAAGTGGTCATGCCCTTGGCGACTTTCATCAGGCCGTCCTCATACAGGGTTTTCATTCCATCCTTGCGGGCCTGGTTGAAAAGCTCCGAGAAATGGGCTTCTTTGTTAATCATATCCTTCATGGTGTCCGATGCAATCAGCAGTTCATATATGCCGACCCGTCCGCTATATCCTGTCTGGTTGCATACATTGCAACCTTCTCCCTTGTAAAGGACAACCTCCTTGGTGTCGATACCCACCTTCTCAAAGATTTCCATCAGTTTCTTCGGCTTGGTGATTTCCCGCTGGCATTTGGAGCAGACCCGACGGCCAAGCCTCTGGGCAAGGATAGCCACAAGGGTTGATGAAACAAGAAACGGCTCAATGCCCATCTCGATGAGGCGGTTGATGGTTGCCACCGCTCCGTTGGTATGAAGGGTTGAGAGAACCATATGGCCGGTGAGGGCTGCTTCAATGGCTATGGTGCCGGTTTCCTTGTCGCGGATTTCCCCAACCATTATCTTGTCGGGGTCCTGACGCAGGAATGCCCGCAAAGCCCTGGCAAAATCCAGACCTGCCTTGTGGTTGGTCTGAACCTGCACAATCCCTTTGAGGTTGTATTCCACAGGGTCTTCAACGGTGAGTATCTTCACATCGGGTTTGTTGAGCATCTTCAAAGTGGCGTAAAGGGTGGTGGATTTGCCCGAACCAGTAGGCCCTGTCACCAGAACAATCCCGTTAGTAATGGATGTGGCGGTGGTCCATTTTTTGTAGTCGTTCTCGGCAAAACCCAGGTCTTTCAGCTCCACCATGATGGATCGCTTGTCCAGAATACGCATAACCACCGTTTCACCGGTAACTGCAGGACAGGTGGAAACACGGAAGTCGAAGTCCACACCTCGGAGTTTCAAGTGAATTCGTCCGTCCTGAGGAACCCGCTTTTCATCCAGTCGCAGTTGTGACATAATCTTGATACGGGAAATAACTGCCGGCTCCAGGGATTTTGGAACTGTCATAATTTCATGGAGGATGCCGTCAATCCGGTATCGGACTACAACTTCCTTGTCAAAAGGTTCTATGTGAATATCAGATGCTTTCTTTTCCACTGCCTGGGAAATAATCATGTTCACCAGCCGGATGACGGGTTGGTCAATAACTACTTCCTCGTCGGATTCCCGATCGTCGCCATCCTCGATAATGTCAACCACCGCGGCTTCCGCGCCTTCCACGATGTCTTTCCAGGATGTGTCCTCGCCATAGACGGTGTTAATGGCAGTTTCGATGATTGACGGGTCTGCCAGCACCGGCTTCACATCGAAACCTGTGCGGATCCGCACATCGTCCAGGGCAAATACATCCACCGGGTCCGCCATTGCCAGGGTAATTTTCTTCTCCATCTTGCCGATACACACCGCAGTATAACGGCGAGCCATGGCTTCGGGGATTAAAGAAGCCACCTCCGGGTTAAGCTCGATGGTGGATAGATCTACGAAATCCACCCGCATCCGTTTTGCCCGTTCGATGAACTCCTTGTTCTTATCATCGGCGACGCTTACAATATCTTTTTTGGCAGTGCTGTCCATACAGTTCACCCTTTTCTGGATGATAAATGATCCTTGATTTATAATAATCTTATGTAAACAGGGTTTTTCCCTGATTCCCAACGAACAGTTGTTTCAATATCAACCTTATTAATTCCTTGTAAAAAAAATCGATAAAACCCCTGGAAATTATGGCTTATCTTGTGAACCCCCGGAATTATCGTTATTTTTATTCTCGGGGAGATTCATGTTTCCCCTGGCAGAATCAGAATTTTCTTCGTTGTTGCCATCGTTGCCATCGTTGGCATCGGCAATCTGCCGGGATCTCCGGGTCTTGCGACGAACTCCCGCAGGCAGGGACTCATCATCACCGGACAAATCCTGTTGTCTGGGTTTGTCCCGGATCTCTTCTTCCTGTTTTTCCCGGCTTTTGCGACGTTGTTCCAGCTGTATCCGGATCTCTTCGTGGAGGGCTTCCACTTCTCTGTCAAGATCCTTGATTTCATCTCCGGGGTAGGGGATGATTTCCCTGACGGCCTTTGCACGAAACACGTTCACCAGCTCTTGTTTGCCCTTGAGCTTCACCGGCGGGAGCTGGTCGGAATCGATGGATTCCCTGGCCATCAGGTATGTTCGTTCGTGGATCAAGACCGGGGAGTTGAGCTCCCGGCTCATTCCCTGGATTCGTGAGGCAACATTTACCGTGTCGCCGATGACGGTGTACTGTTTCAGCTGAGAAGAACCCACAACCCCGATGGAAAGGCTTCCGGTGCAGATTCCGATACCCACCTCGAAGGGATATTTCCCCCTCTGCTCAAGGCGTTCTCTGATGTCCTGCATCTTGTTCTGCATCATCAACCCGGCCTTGATGGCAGTAGCGGCGTGATTCACTCTGGATTTTTCATCAAGACCATAAACCACCAGCTGAGCATCACCGATGTAAGTAAATATCACTCCTCCGGTTTCTTCGAATATCCTGCCCATGGCCTGATGATATTCATTGAGGGTCATCATCACTTCCTGACTGGACATTCCCTCAGACATCTGGGTATATCCCCGGATATCTGCAAAGAGCACTGTCACATGGGCCAGTTCACCGCCAGTGGCGGCGGATCCGCCATATTTTTCCAGGTATTCTTCGATGAGTTCTATGGGGATGGGGGCAAATTCCCGCATCATCTTAGACATGCCTTTTCTTGCTCTGGTTTCGGAAATATGATGATAGACATTGATGGAAAGATAGCCCAGCACCGCTACCAGGACTGGAGCAGAAATGAAATTTATCGTGCCTGATTCAATAAAAGATGAATAAGAATAATTATAATAACCCAGAGAGAAAAGCCCGGTGAAAATCGCCCCTGCCACAGGCGTGAGCCTGGGAATGATGATCCCCACAATGATGCCGATTATGAGCATGAGTAACATGTTGTTAAGTGGCGGGGAAGGCTTGAGGAAATTACCGCTGAGGATGGACATGATAATGTTGGCATGGATATAAACCCCGGGAATCTGGCCGAAGGGGGTGGCTTTTATATCTCCGGCCCCTGATGCCGTGGGCCCCACCAGAACCAGCCTGTCCCTGAATGCCATCTCCAGGGATTTATCGTCCATATCTTCCAGGAGATTCTTCAGAGAAAACTCATTGATAACTTCCCCGATACTGGTCCTGATGTCAAATCGCTGGGAAAAATCCCCCGGCGGGAAGAAGTAGTTGACCCTGGCATAACCCTGTGATGTGGGTATGGACATATCACCCATCAGAAAAACACCTTCTTCAGGGCGATTCTTCATCTCATTCGGGGACATCCCCATATAATGAGCACAAAGCAGGGGAGATAGCAGATATCGCTCCTGTCCCTGGACTTCCCGTCCCAGGTCAACCCGGCGGATTACCTTCTCTGCTCTGATGCTCACATAACCCAGCCGGTGACGGCCATCTTTTTGGACTGCTCTGGTGAAAGGCTCATAAGGCTTGGATACCCTCAACCGGTCTTCATCAGGAATATCCCGGTGATCATAGCCTCCCTCCATGTAAAAGAACTCCGCCAGAAACACGTTGTCGGTTTTCTCCAGGGTATCTGCCAGGATTTCATCTTCTTCGGGGATGGAAGCGTCGGGCATAACAATGTCAAAACCGATGGTGCGTGCTCCTGCAGTCTGGAGCTTTTCGATTATACGGGCATAAATCGACCGGGGCACAGGCCAGGTCAGGTTCATCTGATCCAGGGATTCATCGTCAATATCCACCAGGACAAGATTTGACGCATCGGTCCCCATCAGCTGAAGAAGACCCCTGCCGGAAGAAAGCCGGCGCATGAAAAAACCGTCCACTATTTCGTTGTCAACGGCAGAAAGAGGGTTGAATTCAAAGGATTCCGCAGACAAAAGCAAGTTGTATGATATGCCCATAATCACCAGCAGAGAAAAAATCAAGCTGATGATTAAAGAAACTGCCCTCTGTTTTTTCGAATACTCCGCAATTAATGCATTTTTCAGCCGACTGGCAGGTTTAGTCTTGCTCATATGATTGTTCAGTGAACCTCTGATTTTTCAAGTAAATCAAGGTGGAGCCTGAGCCCCACCTTGATGTTTTCGATTATCTGTCACATTATTATTGAACCGGCATAGGGGGTTTGATAATAATTGTTATGTTCCCTGTTGTGCCAGGAGGCGGAGCGACTCCTCCGGTGCTGGAGTCCCCGGAGGCCGTAGCGGTGCCGTCGGTGGGTGTGCTGGGATCTGGCGGAGGGGAGCCGGTTTCTCCTTCGGCTACATCGGGTTCATACTCCAGCATGTCACCATCGGTTCCGGTTCCGCTTCCCGAGGATGTCGGCTGAAAATCGGGAGGATTCATTACAATGCTTCCGTCGGCGCCGATAATCGCCGAGTTTCCTTCGCTGACGGTAGTGGTGGTGCCATTAGATGTCACATCCACAGAGCTTTCAAAAACCATCAGTTTAGTGGATCCGCCTTCACCGGACTGAGCGGGGGAAGCCATGTACTCCACCAGAAAATCAGTCCCCCGGGCTGCCAGAACTGCATTGGGAGTCTTTACTTCAAACTTGGAATCTCTCCCTCCGAATCTGCCTACCCGGCTTCTGACCCTGCCGAAGAAAAGCTTGATTTCAGCCGCCCGGGATTGTTTCTGAACCTGAAACTGGGCAACTTCAACCTGGGTGTTTTCTCCAAGGGTGATGACGCTTTGATCCGCCAGCCTTATATTAGCCCTGGAGTCGGAGCCGGTCCGGGCCAGATCGCCGTCCCGGAGCATTCTCGACTGCCATATCATATGCCATTGTCCTCTTCCCTGGCTCTGGTTTTCAACGGTTCCCTTCTGCCGGATTACAAGCTTCCAGTGTTCCGGCACCGCAAATGCGGTAGAACAGGAGAAAACCAGGAATGCCACAAGAATCAACAGTACTGATTTCCTTTTCATATTAACCCCTCCTAAAAAATGGGATCCTGTTTATTAATTTGATAATTTGTCTGCTTTTTCCTCTAATTGTCAGTCCAGAAAATCACTGCGGATAATTCCCTTCAGACAGCCCAGCATTACCAGTTCCCGGACAAAGACCGAATTCATCCGCCGGTTTTCCGGCTCCAGCCGGTAAAGGTTCAGATGCCGGTAAACCCGCTTTATGGTCATCTGATTTGCCGATGCAATCAGGGCAATCTCTCCGTCTTTCACTTGATCGGCAGGATGGAATATGCAAAAATCTCCCTCCAGTATGCCGGCTTCAATCATGCTGTCATTAATCATTCGAAACAGAAAAGCATCGGGACTGCCCAGGATAATCCGGGGCAGGGAAATGATTCTCTGGACATTTCTGTTCATCCGGAACCAATCCCTTAAATGGGCATCTGAGTAATCCCTTACCAGTGGACACTCAATCAGTTCTGTTTCTTGTTTCTTTTTGCCGGGATCATGACACCGGGTGAAATGTTCGAGGTCTTTTTCTGCCGGTGGAACACATGCTCTCTCTGTTATGACCTCCATGGCCCTGGGCCGGGAAGGATCCCGGCGGATAAACCCTTTTTTTTCGAGGGTACCCAGATGGGCATGGACCGTAGAAGTGGAAGAAAGCCCCACACCTGTGCCAATATCCCGGATGCTTGGCGGATAGCCTTTATCCCGGCAAAAACTCACAATAAACCTTATTATGGACCTTTGCCGTCGGGAAAGGCCATACAGCTGTTTTTCCTCTAACATAATAATATACTAATTCCGGTGCCTTTTCAATGCGTCATTGGTATTAGTCCCACCGGACATCTTTCTGTGTATTTATCCCGGAAAAGGGAAAAGAGCACTCTGGTATAATTTTCCTAAAAAAAGCTGTCGGGACTGATTTATTTTATCCAAAAGGGAGGACGATTCCTTGTCAGCAAAATCAGAATTACCACCAAAACCCCTGTCGGAAAGGATGCGTCCCAAAAACCTGGATGAACTGGCAGGTCAGGAACATATCCTGTCCCCAGACAGAATGCTCCGGAAGGCCATCGACGGGGATAATTTTCCTTCTTTTATTTTGTGGGGCCCCCCGGGATCGGGAAAAACAAGCCTCGCAATGATAATCAAGAATAAAACCAGGGGGTTTTTTCGAAAAATTGCCGGGGTTACCTCCGGGGTGAAAGATGTCCGGCAGATTGTGGAAGAAGCCAGGGTCCGGGCAGATCGACTCCGGCAGAAGACAGTTCTTTTTGTAGATGAGATCCACCGCTTCAACAAAGCCCAGCAGGATGCTTTTCTGCCCCATGTGGAAAGCGGGCTTATCACTCTAATCGGTGCTACCACCGAGAATCCTTACTTTGAAGTCATAACTCCTCTTCTCTCCAGGGCCAGGGTGTTTAAAATGAATCCTCTGTCAGAAGAACAAATCAGGGATATTCTAAAGAAGGCCCTGATAGATCCTGAGCGGGGGCTGGGGAAGTACAATGTTTCCCTGGACAGCGAAGGGATTGATCTTTTGGCGCGCTCCTGCGGAGGTGATGCCCGTATTGCTCTTAATGCCATGGAGAGTGCTGTTCTGGCGGGGGCCGGCGATAATCATCACAGTGAAAAAATTATAATCGGCACAGAACAGGTCATGGACTCCCTTCAGCAGAAAACCAGCCCCTATGACCGGGCCGGAGATAATCATTATGACATTATCAGCGCGTTCATCAAGAGTGTCCGGGGATCGGATCCTGACGGGGCTTTGTATTATTTGGCCCGGATGCTTTTCAATGGGGAGGATCCAAAATTCGTGGCCAGACGTTTGATTATTCTTGCATCGGAAGATGTGGGACTGGCGGATCCCTTTGCTCTCAATGTAGCCAATGCAACAGCCTATGCTGTCCAGTTTGTGGGGATGCCCGAAGCCCGGATAACTCTGGCCAGTGCTACTGTCTATCTGGCCTGCGCCCCCAAGAGCAACAGCGCATATATGGGGATTGAAAGGGCAATGAAAGAAGTTAAAAACAGGCCCTCAACTGAAATTCCGGTACATCTGCGAAACCCTGTTAACCGGGGAATGAAAGCCCTCGGTTATGGCGAAGGCTATAAGTATGCCCACGATTACCCGGATCATTTCGCTCCCATGGAGTTCCTGCCGGAGCAGATAAAAGAGAGCCGGTTTTATTATCCCGGAAAACTGGGGCATGAAAAGAGAATCACTGAACGGCTTCACCGCTGGTGGGGAGATCGCTTCAGGGAGAATGACCAGGATTAGTGATCCACGGTGCGGTGATAATCCAGAATCTCATCCTCGTTGAAAAATATGGGTATCTCCCTGTCGGCACTTTCCCTGCTGTCGGAGCCATGAACACAGTTCATCTCTATTTTCTGGGCAAAATCACTCCGGAGGGTTCCCGGGGAAGCTTCCCTGGGATCTGTGGCCCCCATCATCTTCCGCACCTGAGAGATGGCATCATAGCCCTTGATGATCAGCGCCACAATGGGTGAAGAAGTCATAAAGCGAATGGTTCTTTCATAAAAATCCTTCCCCACATGAGGTTTGTAGAGTTCCTCTGCCGTGGAGGGATCCATCCACAGGAGCTTCATCCCTTCAATTGTAAACCCTTTGTCTTCAAACCGGGAGATGATCTTGCCCACCAGCCCTCTCTTAACCGAGTTGGGTTTGATCAGCAGAAGAGTTTTTTCATATTCGCAGGACATCTTTCACTCCTTGTTATGTTTTATAAAACCGTTCTATGCTGACACCATGTTTCCTCTAAACTGAACAAACCCAGGGATATCCTGACTATTACGTACAATGGGTCAAACAGCTTAGAGCATATGATATAGTCCTATAAAATGGTGACTTTGGGTCCCATGAACGATACATCTGACAACACTGAGGGGTTATAATCATATTAGATAAAAATAAATGCCCCCGGGCAATGGAAATATTTTGATCGGAGTAATCAGAAATGAGTAAAGAAGAAACATTGAAACCAAAAAGGAAAATTCAGATTTTTATCAACCGCAGAAAAAAACGGGAAAGCCCTGGGGATATTCCCCGGGACAACACTTCATCCAACCCCGCAGAGTCCCTGGTGACTCTGAAGAAAGCGTTGCTGCCCAGGGAGCCGGAGATCCAGACTGAAGCTGACAGGGATATTCTTGAGGACTGCAGAATCGAAGTGCGCCTGGAAAGAGAAGTCGCGCCGGGCAGTTTCCAGGAAAACTTGGTCCCCATCAACATAAGACAACGAAACAGCTCTGTCGGTGACAGGGGGTCTGTCACTGAATCTCCGGCTCCTGCAACAATTCAGACAAAAACTCCCCCCGATAGAAAACTAAAGGGGGAGGTTCCTCGAAAGAATGGCGCTGACACCGGTGAGTTGAACAACGATTCAACCCTGCAGGGTAGATACAGAGTCATGGGCCTTGTGAAACAGGATCAGTTCCGCAGGGTTTATCTGGGAATGGATGATTCGGTTTCGCCTTCCAAACCAGTGAAGATTATTCAGCTTCGAAGCTCCTCCCTGGAAGAGAGTGTGTTGAAACAGCGAAATGACAAGCTGGGAGAGATTTTGAGAAAATTGACCATATATCACCATCCTCATCTTTCTCCTGTGACTGATGCCTTCATTCATATGGGCCGGCAGTATTATGTGGTTGACTATATCCGGGGCAGAAATATTCTTCAAATAATGAAAGAACAGGGAGGAGCACTCACCGAGGAAGATGCAGCGGATGTGGGAATAGCTCTGTGTGATGTGCTGGGATTCATGCAGTTTAGAAAAATCCCCTTCTATCTGGACCAAACCGATGCAGATGACCTGATTATTGACAATAATGGTGTTTTGAAGCTGACGAAATACAACTTGCATCTGATATTTGATCCCCGGCGCACCACAGAAACCATACCCCGAAAACCTGACTGCTACTTTGATCAGGTAAACTGGATAATAAAAATTGTTTTCTACCTCTTGACAGGAGAGTGTTTTCGGGGGAATATTAATATTAAGAAAACCCTGCGAAAGCAGGGGCCGAATATCCGGCAACTGATGGAAACCCTTTGCCAGGACAATCAAAAGGTTGTGGGGGACCTCCGGGTTCTTCGAAAAATGTTGGAAAAAGCCCCCATCCGCACCAGAAAAGAGAGCAAGGACATCCAGAAGTTTGCCTGGAAATTCATGAAAGCCGGCTAATACCAAAGTCTTCCCCGTATGGCAGAGCTGCCCGCTTATCAAGGAAACAGAAGATAAGCGGGTACTTTTTTTGTCGGGATAATGCCTTTCCACCCAGATAACAGCCTGCACCGAAATCCCGGCAGAAATATTCCCCTGGATTTGTGTTTGATTGAACTGTATTGTTAACTTGAAATCAATATTTCCCGACAATCATCCTATGATATATATTGATCGGCAAAAAGGCTGTTATAGAAGAACAGCCGAAAACCAGAGGGGCCCGGAAGGGCCCCTTATACACCAGACATTACCCGGAGGGAACAGCCTTTTTCAGGCGGGCTGTTCCAGGTGAACCTATCTCTTAGTCCACTGGAATCCACGGCGGGCTCTCTTGCGGCCATATTTCTTCCGCTCCTTAACCCTGGAATCCCTTGTGATCAGACCGGCTTTTTTCAGGACAGGTTTTGAGTCGGGGTTAAAAACCACCAGTGCTCTGGCAATACCATGGCGGACTGCTCCTGCCTGGCCTGCCTTGCCTCCGCCACTGACCCGGCAGATGAAATCGAATTTGCCCAGGGAATTTGTTACATTCAAGGGCTCCTTCACAATCAGCTCCAGGGTTTTTCTTTCGAGATAATCTGCCATGGGCTTGTTGTTGATGATGATATTGCCCTGGCCCGGTTTCATATAAACCCGGGCTATGGCAGATTTTCTCTTTCCAGTGGCATAAAATGTGTCCTGATCTATTCTTGTCATTGTGGCCAAGGGGTTCAGCCTCCTCTTAAGTGTTTGTCATTTCAAATGTTTTCGGGTTCTGTGCATGGTGTGGATGCTCCTGGCCGGTATAGACTTTCAGTCTTTTCATCCGACGCTCCCGGAGCCGGTTTTTTGCCAGCATTCCGCTGACGGCAAATCGGATAATCCTCTCGGGTTGTTTCTCAAGCAAAGTCTTGAGGTTGGCCTCCTTGAGCCCACCGGGATATCCCGAGTGCCTCCGGTACATTTTGTCCATTATTTTATTACCGGTTACGTTGAACTTGTCGGCGTTTATGATAATCACAAAATCGCCGGTGTCAACATGTCTTGCATATGTGGGTTTGTGCTTGCCCGAAAGCAATACTGCAATCTCGCTGGCGGCCCGGCCAAGGTTCTTGTCCTTCAAGTCGATAAGATGCCATTCTCGTTTTATCGACTCTTTCTTGGGGTTAAAGGTCTTCACGGTCTTATCCTCCCGGACTTGTCCAATTATTGTTTCATCTGCCTTCTACTGTCTGCGGTATGCTGTTTCGCTTATATATCAACACAGCGCTGATCAGCCTGAATATTCTAATATAATTTGTCAGGGCTGTCAATACCCAAAGAAAAAGATTCGGGAGGATTTTTAACCTGAACCCCAAATATCAGCCAGTAATCAAAAGACGGGAGAAGATGAATGACCGTAGTAAACGCCATGAAATTTGATTTTTACCGGGGAGCAATGGTCTGTGACGAACAGACGACCTTTGAAGATAACCGGTATGCTTTTCTGTCGGACAAAATAAAAAGGCTGGTTCCTAAAAATATTACCGAAGATCTGGGCACTGTGGCTGCCTATGGCGGTTCCGGCACCCAGTCCGTGGCGGCAGAGGTGGTAAAAAAGACCTTCCGGGAAATGAATAACGCATACAAGGACATGAAATCAGCAGGCCTTAAATCTTATCACTACAAATCTATCGAGGATATAGCCCGATTTTCCATGAAAAAACTTCTGGAGGTGAAGCATCACCACCTCAATGACAAGCTCTATGCCAATTTCCGTTTTGAGCTGGATGACTTCAACCAGGGATATTATTTCACCGGGGGAGAAAAAATTGAAATAAAACAGGAAGATATCATCAACAAGGCAGTGGAGTATATCACATGGAAGGATTATTCCGATGATGTGGATTCCATCTTTAAAAACAGAGCGATAATTGCAGGTTTTGACCAGGAAAACGGTTTCGAGGTGTACAGTCTGTCCCTGATGGAAAACGAATGCTTCTTTGTGGGAGGGCCTTATGAATCCATCGGTTCAGGCTCTGATACCGCCACTATCAGCCTCAATGATTTTATTAATACCATGGTCCTCAGTACCCGAAGGGATCGCATTGAACCCCTGGACGGCATAATGGAACTGATAAGGGCAACAAATGCCTGCGCCAGAAACAACTACGGGGTGGGGGGTTATTACAACATCGTACTTATCGACGGGGAAAAACCGAATAACCAGCGGTATTTAGAAATTATGGATCACGAAGCCCGCCTGGCATCGGAAATAGTATATGGACTGGACTTTGGACTCATCAACAGGAACGATGCCAGGGAAATGATAAACCAGATAGTATTCGAAGGGACATCCTTTGACAAGATTGAAAGGCAGTTGTGCCAGAAATCCCACAACAGCAGAGAGCTGAATCTTCTCCTGAGGGGATACAAGATTGGAAACCATCTCCGGCGGAGCAGTTCTTCTGAAGAGTAAAACTGGAGGATTATGTGGAAAAAAACACCAGAGTACTGGCGGCAGTAAAAGACACATCCTCCATATCCCGGGAAGTGGTACACATTTCCAGTCTATTTGCAAAGGCCCGAAAGGGAGAACTGCTGATTGTCAATGTATGTGAAGTACCTCTGAGCCTTCCCCTGGATCAGCTTTTGCCCGGCCAGCTGGAATCAGCCCAGAAAATCCTTGACGGGTTGATTAAAATCGCCGAGGATACCGGGGTCAATGTGGAAACCCACCTGTTGCAAGCCAGGACACCGGGAGCAGGAATCCTCAGCGAGATTAAAGCCGTGGACCCAGATCTGCTGGTTTTAGGGGCAAAACGGGAAACAGAACCGGGAAGTGCGCCGGAGTATTCCACCACAGCCTATGTGCTGAAACACGCACCCTGCAGGGCTTTGCTTGTTGTCGGCCCTCAGGAGGAAAAGGCCCCCCATGACCCGTGACACACAGCAACACAACCAGTGTCGATTCAGCGACAGTCTTGAGGAAATCCGGGGCAATCTCCCCGGAGATGTGGCATTCCGTCGCTGTGGCAACCGCAGGGTATCCCTGAAAAGAACCCTGGGACTGACGGGGGTTTTCAGTATCGCATATGGAAACCTGGGGTCCACGGTTTATTTTGCTCTGGGGGTCATCGCCCTTCATGCCCTGGGAGCAACTCCCCTAATTATCCTGATGGCGGCGCTCTTTTTTCTTTTTACCGCCATGTCCTATGCCGAAGGGACTGCTGCAATCCCCGAGGCAGGAGGCTCATCCAGCTTTGCCCGCAAAGGTTTCAATGAGATGGTCAGTTTTGTTTCCGCATGGTGTCTTCTGCTGGGATATGCCGCGGCTACTGCTGTGGCTGCCTTTTCTGCCATCAGTTA
>CAYNGH010000034.1:0-24236 GCA_964396845.1 uncultured bacterium
CATCTTGGCCATGATGTTGTTCAGGTAGTTCAGGGACTTGACACAGGGGTTCAAAGACTCGGGGGAATTTTTCCTTGTGGAGGCCACAATCACATCAACCCCGGTGTCATAAAGCTCCTTTGGGAACAACCGGATTATATCCACTATGATGATGATGGTTGCTCTTTTGCACCGGGCGGGATCAATCCCAAGATCCCCGGTACCTCTGGTAATCACAAGGCGGATGTAGCAATCGGCCATGCCGGAACGGCGAACTGTTTCCAGCATCACTTCTTCAAGCCGGTCAATATCCATGGGAATCTCAAGGTTAATCATCCGGGCGGAGTCATAGAGGCGATCCAAATGTTCCCGGCAACAGAAGACCCTGCCGCCGTAAACACGGATCCCTTCAAAGATGCCGTCACCGTAGAGAAGCCCGTGATCCCATACGGAAATTTTTGCATCTTCCTTCCTGTCGTAAAAAACACCGTCAATATAAACCACTGCCATATTATCCCCCCTGTAAATTAGTTTCGTCACAAAACACCGCCAGCCCGGTGGATTATCCCGGGCCGGCAGATTGTGCCCGATTTAACTGACCGGCTCATCCTTTGCCGGAGGTATCATCCTGCTGCCCATTTCCATGAACCCCTTGAGGGTGTCGATGGGAACAGGGAAGAGAATTGTTGAGGACTTGTCCACGGAAATATCAGTGAGAGTCTGCAGGTATCGAAGCTGAAGGGCTGCAGGATGATGGGACATAGTTTCCGCCGCCTGGGAAAGCCCCATAGCTGCCTGCTTTTCGCCCTCGGCATGAATCACTTTGGCCCGTTTTTCTCTTTCCGCCTCGGCCTGGCGGGCCATGGCCCTCTGCATGGACTGGGGAAGCTCCACATCCTTGATTTCTACCATGGTCACCTTGATTCCCCATCCATCAGTGGCCTCGTCGATAATTTCCTGAAGCTGCATGTTTATCTTGTCCCGGTGGGACAGGATCTCATCCAGCTCTGAACGGCCCAGAATGGATCGAAGAGTGGTCTGAGCAAACTGGGAAGTGGCATGGACAAAATCTTCCACCTTGATGATGGCGTTGTCGGGATTTACCACCCGGAAATATACTACCGCGTTTACCCGTATGGTCACATTGTCCCTGGTTATGACCTCCTGAGTGGGGACATCAAGGGTGATAACCCGCATGTCCACCTTTACAATCTGATCGATGAATGGAATCAGGAAAATCAGGCCAGGGCCCTTGATCCCGATAAACCGGCCAAACCGGAAGGTGACCGCCCTATCATATTCTTTGATTACCTTTACCGCCTGGGGCAGAATTATTATAGCAAGAAAAAGCGCCATTACCCCCATTGGCCCCAGAAACTCCGTCAAAAACTGCATCTTTTCAATCCTCCTGTTCCTTATCTATTTTCTCAACCTCAAGAGTAAGTCCCTTTTCAGCCAGAACTCTTATAATACTACCCTTTTCAATACTGCTCCCGGCAGTTTGAGCCTTCCAGATTTCCCCCATAATACGAACCTGCCCATGGGGATCAAGGCCCGTGATGGCTTCGCCTTTCATTCCCTCCAGGGAGTCAAGCCCCTTCACTACGGGCCTTTTTGACAGCCTGATTGCAATTATTACCACAACTGCAATCAATAGAATCCCCAATACCCAGAGGGCATTAAAATAATCATTTGTCACCAGGCTCAGAATCAGCATCTTCATCCTCCCGGCGGACTCTCAGGGTGAGGCCTTTCACCGATTCCACCACAACCCTAACCCCTGCTTCGATGGCTTCCCCTGATGTTCTCGCCTTCCAGAGTTCCCCTTCCATCAGGACCATTCCTGCAGGATTAAGGGGACTGCGAACCACCGCTTCCTTTCCCGTCATTCCTTCGTTACCCAGAACAGGCCGTACCCGCAGGCTCCTGATGGCCACATTTACCACAATAAAACTGAAAAGTCCCATAAAAGCTGCCAGGGAAAAAATCAGGGATCGGGACAACTGCAAATACGGCATCCCTGCAGGCACCAGGAACAAGGCCCCCAGCACAAAGGACACAACCCCTCCCAGGGTGAAGGCCCCAAATGTGGGAGTGAAAAGCTCTCCCAGAAACAGGGCCACCGACAGAAGAATCAACGCCAGGGCCGCGTAGTTGATGGGAAGGGATCCCAGGGTGTAAAGGGCCAGAATGATACAGATGGAGCCGATAATCCCCGGCACACCAAAGCCCGGACTGGTTATCTCGAAATACAGCCCCATCACTCCCAAAAGCATCAGGATAACGGCAATCTGGGGATCGTTGATAGTCAGGAGAAACTTTTCAATGCTCGTCATCTCGATATATTTTACCCGGCCCTTGTCAGGATGAAGGACAACCTTCACATTCCCTTCCAGGGTTACTTCCCTGCCTTTTAGTTGGGTCAGCAGGTCATCGAGATTTTCTGCCTTGAGCTCCACCACACCTAATTCCACTGCCTTATCCGCGGTGACAGATACGGATTTTCTCACCGCATCTTCACCCCAGTCGGCGTTGCGGTTGTTTTTCTCCGCCAGGGACCGGATAAGGGCAACCATGGCATTGGTGGCCTTCTCCATCTCCACATCTACTTCGCCACTGCCTTCCCGGCGGGGTTTTTCTTCGTTCTCCCCCTCATCATCAGGAGCCGGGGTTTTTTCGCCTTGTTTATCCCGATCATCCCGGGTCTTTTTTGTTGGCAGGGGAATCAACGGCTTGTCCTGGTCATCTTCGCCGGGATCAAACCTCCGGTTGGTGCGCCCCATGGCCACAGGATGAGCAGAACCGATGTGGGTCCCGGGAGCCATGGCTGCCACATGAGCGGCGTAAGTTATATAAGCTCCCGCGCTGGTGGCCATTCCGCCCTGGGGATAGACAAAAACCACCACAGGCACACGGGAAGCGGAAATATCCCGGACAATCTCCCGCATGGATTTAACCAGCCCTCCAGGGGTATCCATCTGGATGATGCAAATGGCGCCGTCGGCTTCTGATTCCCGGATTCCTCTTTCGATGAAGCGGGATGTGGCAGAAAATATAGGCCCGTCCACCTTGAGTACATTAACCGGCTGACTGGTCGTCGGCAGGGAACTGGATCGAACCCCTCCTGCAATGACCGTCACTGCAAACATTACAAAAAGAAGGAAAATACCGGATCGTTTCATTTATATTCACCCTGGAGAATTTTATTTTGAAGCTCCCGCCTGCAGGAAGACATTTATCATCTGATTCATGCTTCATCCCCGCGGGAAAACATCCTTCTGTAATATGGGGATAGGAATCCCCAGAAGAGTGTTTAATTAAAGAAATAAGGTGATGAATATGGATTTTCTCCATAAATTTAAAGAAGAAATCTCCCGGCAAACTCCTCCCCGATGGGCGCCGGTCAACTTGGGAATGGATCTTCGCTCCTGTGGTTGCCGGCTTTTGCGGATTGACTGGCAGGGACTGGATCACGAGGCCTGGGAATCCGACGGCTCCAGCCTGATTGACGGAATTGGCCGGGAAAAATTTCCCTTTCACGTGGCATACTTAGGTTACTTTCCCGGTTCCTCTCTTATCCGGCGACTGACTTTCCGATTATTCTGTCCCCGGTGCCTTGAAAACTATCAGTTGGAAGGTTCTGTGGGAATGAACTCCAGAATTGTAATGGATCTGACATCTGAGCGGGAAAACTGCCAGTGAAATAAACGGCAAGGAGCATTATCAAAGTGTTCTGCAGGGATTGCGGTTTTAAAAATAAGGACGATGCCAACTTCTGCCGGGTCTGTGGCGCAGACCTGACCCCGGGGATAACCCGGAAGCTATTTACCCTGGATGATCGCTACATTATTGATTCCATTATAAACACCGGCGGTATGGGTGCTGTCTATAAGGGAGAGGATACCCGCCTCGGGGGGACTGTAGCCATCAAAAAACTGGTTCTGGATTCATCGGATCCAGGAGAAAATCTTTACATGGCCAGACGCTTCCGGGAAGAAGCCCGGATCCTGTTTCATCTTCATCATACGGGCCTGCCAAAGGTGACGGATTACTTCACCGGGAAAGATCCCGATACCGGCAGGGATGCTCTGTTTCTGGTGATGACATATATCCGGGGCAGGGACCTGGATTCCATAATAGCAGAACAGCAGGGGGGGGGTATGCCCCTGGACCAGGTGGTTGACTGCATGACCGCGGTACTCCATATACTGGATTATCTCCACACCCAGACCCCGCCGGTGGTTTACCGGGATATGAAACCTTCCAACATTATGATGGAAGATGAAACCCGGCAAATTTTCCTGGTGGATTTCGGCATTGCAAAACAGATCCGCAAGCCCGCGGTGGGCACCAGCATCGGGACCCGGGGATACGCCCCGCCAGAGCTTTATCAGGGGATGGCAGATCCCAGAACCGACATTTACGGCCTTGGGGCCACCATCCACCACATGTTAACAGGAATGGATCCCCAAAGCCCGTCGGCAGTGCCGTTTCAATTTGCCCCGGTGACCGACATCAACCCCCGGGTACCCCGGCAACTGACGGATCTTTTATCCCGGATGCTGAACATAAACATTGCCCGCCGGCCCCAGTCAGCACAAGAAGTCCTGGATGCCCTGGAAGGCATCTCCCGCCAGCAGGAAGGCCGACAACCCTCATCTCAGGTGATCTCCACAACTCCCGGCGGATCACACCCTCCCGCCGTCATAAGACCCCGGGGAGGAGGTGTTGTTCCCCAGAAGAAGATTCAAGTCAGGAAGACATCATGGCAGATGGCAAAAACCTTCAAGGGCCAGTCCGGGGATATATTCTGCCTCGCCTTCACTCCCGACGGAAAATATCTGGCCACGGGATCCGGGGACTGGACCATTCGCATATGGAATGTGGAGAAAGGGATTCCCGTTGCATCTCTGGAGGAGCATGAAAACCCCGTGCGGGGAGTAGCCTTTTCGCCCAACGGCGGAGTCTTAGCATCGGTTTCCGAGGATATGACCCTGCGGTTGTGGGACTGGCGCCACAACAAATTGGAGGCTACCTTCAGCGACTACAACATGCCTCTTCTCTCGGTGGATTATTCTCCCGACGGACGAACACTGGTTACCGGAACCCTGGGAAACACTCTGGCCCTGTGGGATGTCAGAAGCGGTCGATGCATCCTGGTGATGGATCGTCATTACAGCTCGGTTTTCTGCGCCATATACGGCGACGACGGCAACCTGCTGTCCTGTTCAGGAGATCGCACCGTCAGGATGTGGAATCCCAACACCGGCAAGCTCCTGCATATATTTGAACGCCATACCCAGGCGGTCCGGTGGATTGCCATCTCTCCCGACGGAGTGAACCTGGCTTCCGGTTCCGATGACAAGACCATCTGCATCTGGAATTTGACAGATTTGACCCTGGAAAAAGTAATGGAAGGCCACAACGAAAGTGTAACTTCCCTTTGTTATTCTCCCGATGGGAAATTTCTGGCTTCCGGCTCTGACGATAAATCCGTGAGGGTATGGAACCGGGAAACCTGCAAGATGGAAACAATCCTGCGTGGGCATGGGGAAAATGTCCGGGCGGTGCTGTTTTCTCCCGACGGCAGTTACCTGGTGTCCGGATCCGGGGATCGAACTGTCCAATTGTGGCATCTCAGATAACAGGCAGGAGGATTCAACACCCCACCATGATAATCATAAAATCACAGGCAAAAAGTTTCTGCCCAGAGGGAATCCCTTTATTATGGGGCTTTTCAAGGAACCGCTTTCAAAAAGGGCTGTTGCCATGAAAACCATCCGGCTCCATTATCCCCGCAAAACACTTCCAGTATCAGTTACCGGTAAATGGTGCGCCCATAACTGCAGTCACTGTGGCAGACGGTATCTTGACTCCATGAAACCGATGGCTGAAGTAGGCCGGCCCGGTGGAATTCCCGCCGACACAGAAAGCCTGCTGATAAGTGGAGGCTGTAATGAGTCGGGAGCAGTGCCCATGGCTGAAAGCCTTGAATTTCTGAAACAAATGAAAGCCTCGGGTTATCGTCTGAATGTCCATACCGGGCTTCTGCCGGAGGAATTATGGAAACCCACAGCAGAATTGGCCGATGTAATTTCCTTTGATTTCATAACAGATCCCCACACCATCAGGGAAGTATATAACCATCGGGGCAGTGGCCGGGATTATGTGGAAATTTACCGTGGTTTGTCCGCCCTGGCCCCAGTGATACCTCATATCACCATCGGAATTCTCGGGGGGATAATCCGAGGAGAGGCGGAAGCCCTGAAAACCCTGTCATCCCTGGGATGCCCCGGGTTAGTGTTTATTGTGTTCATACCCACCATGGGTACCCGCTATGAAGACTGCAACCCGCCAGAGCTGGAAGAGGTAAACAAACTTTTTTGCCATGCCCGGGATCTGATGCCGGAAACTCCCTTCATATTAGGATGCATGCGTCCCCGGGGCAGTTATGGAAAAAAACTGGAAAAAATCGCCCTGGCCCATGATTTTGGCGGATTTGTCAACCCTTCCCGGGAGCTGGCGGATTACCTGAAATCCAACGGCTATAACATTATAACAGAAGAGGAGTGCTGTTCTTTTGATACGGCCATCAGCCGGGACCGCCAGAGTCCTGGGTTTTAACAACATCCAGGTGGAAACTCTCCCCACCTGCGCATATATCATGGTGGGGAATCGTTGTTCCGGAGGATGCCGGTTCTGCGGACAATCGCGCCATTCCACCGGTGGAGATTTTTTATCCCGGATCTCCTGGAAACCCCGGGATTCAGAAGAAGTCCTGGAGGCAACGGCCCGGTGTCATCTGTCGGGGGATCTTCAACGGGCCTGTTTCCAGGTAGTCAGGGAAGGGGATTCGATAGACAGAACCATTTCTGCAGTTAAAAGCCTCAAAAACCGGAGCAATATCCCCCTTTGTGTTTCCATCAACCGCATACCCGACGAAAACCTTCACCGGCTGATGGAAGCAGGAGTTGATCGAATAGCAGTTTCCTTTGACGGGGTTAATCGGAAGATATATGAGGAAATCAAGGAAGACGATTATCAGAAACAGTGGGATTTTTATCAGAAAGTCAGAAAATGTTACCCCGGCAGGGTGGTGGTTCACCTGATAATCGGCCTTGGTGAAACAGGCCGGGAAGCGGTGGAGTCCATCGAAAATTTCACCTGTCTTGACACCCCTGTTTCCCTGTTTGCCTTCACCCCGGTCCATGGCACGCCCATGGCATCCCATCCGCCTCCGGCTCTGTCCTGTTATCGCAAGGTTCAGCTGGCATATTATCTCATCCGCAGGGGACTCCGCCGGGTTTATGATTTTAATAAAAACGGTGAAATCCGGTTTCCCCATAACGAAAAAGAATACCTGATGCAGGTGGTGGATGGTTCCGCTTTCCAAACCTTCGGTTGTCCAGGCTGTAACCGCCCCCTGTATAACGAACGTCCCGGCCAGGTGCCCTATAACTATCCCCGCCCCCTTAATGAAAAAGAAAAACAACAAGCCATCGAATCTGCCATGCCGTGAAGCCGAAACCAAAGGGGCCCCTGTGTTATAAGGGCCCCGTGAATTCAGCAATTAATTAAGATGCCCTCAGGGAGATTCGTAAACCCTTACATCATCGATGAGCCACCAGAATTCGCTCCTTGCATTGTAATAATGGAATTCCACCTGAATCATGGATTTTCCCGCTGTAAGGGCTTCCAGGTTGATTATTCTCAGTTCCGGGCCAAAACTCTGCCCGGTCATTCGAAGGACATTATTCCAGTCGGTCCAGACAGTCCCGTCAAAGGTTCTCACATTCACATCTGCTATCTCTTCAAGCCCGAAGACATAGTAGGTGAAACAGTTGGCAAACTGCAGTTTGTTGATACCGCCGGTGCCGTTGGATATGTCAATAGCCGGGGTTATCAGTCTTTCATCCATCACAATCGGGCCGGCAAGGCTGGAATTGACTACGCCACAGGGATCGGTAAAGGGAGAGCCTATGTTGAAGGTGCCAGGATCCACCACCGTCCAGGTATATCCATCGTCAAAGCCGTCGATGATGGTCCATGTTTCGGGTATTCCGTTGCTGAAATCTTCGAAGAAATAACTGTCGGTAGTGGTAAAGCCAAAGGAGTATGAATCTGTCCTGATATTTCCAGCCACATCCCTGATGGCGCCGGGGCCTACAGTCACTGTGTATGCAGAGTTAACCAGAAGCCTTTCCTGGGGAGTGATTATCAATACGTTTTCGTCATAAGACCTGATGACAGGCACCAGAACCGCTCCTGTCTGCAGGTAAATCTGATCATCCCAGTTGTCAGCAGGCAGAATGTTTTCGTCGAAGGTTACTGTTATGACCGACCCCGTGTCGATGTCACCAAGACCGTCAACTGGAGAAGTGGAAACTATCGCCGGAGGATAGCCAGTCAGGAAGTCAAAGGAAATTTCGTCGGTCAGGGGTTCGCCGATACTGCTCTGCACTGCTCCCGGAGGGATTGTGACCGTGTAAATGGTGTCCTGGGAAAAGTCCTCCACCGGGTTGATGGAAAGGGTTGCACCGCTGATGGATTTTACTGCCTCGATGATTTCCCCTCCGGTGCTGATGGCGATGCCGTCATAACTGGTCCCCTCAACCACATTCTTACTGAAAGTCACTGTCACAGTCTTGTCAACAGGTACGTTAATCGAGTCTGCCGGTGGATCCGAGCTTTCAAGCATGGGAGGATCCGATGTGCGGAAACTGAATACAGCGCCGGTCAACAGCTCAAAACCATCGGTGTCATTTACTGCGCCGGCAGGTACTGTCACCGTGTATTCCACATTTCTATCCAGATCCTCAGAAGGGGAGATGGTCAGTACACTGCCGTTTATGGATTTGATGAAAGGCACAGAAACCGTATCGTTCTTGAGGGTTATCATGTGATAGTTGGTGCCCTGGGCTATGTCCTTGTTGAAGGTTACCGTTATGGTCTTGTTCCAGGGAACATTCACATCTCCATCGGCAGGATCTGTGGAAATAACCGAAGGAGGCCCGCCGGTCTGGAAATTGAGAATAAATTCCGCTGACAGAGGCTGGGTTCCGGTTTCCTGATCCACCACGGCACCGGCAGGTATAGTGAGATAAAAATCCACCTCCGGTGCAAGATGATCAATCGGCTCAACAATCAAAACCCTGCTGTTTTCCGAGTCGATATAAACTGTTGTGGGCACTGCGCTCTGGCCCTGAATCAGGGCGATGTCGTTCCAGTTGTCACCTTGGGCTATGTCCTTGTTGAAAGTAATCAGAACAGTCTTGTCATTGTGAACACCAGTGGCGCCTTCGACGGGGTCTGTGGATGAAACTGCGGGGGCGGAAACCCCTGTTTCCGTGGTGAAGCTGAATTCATAACGATCCTTGTAAACACCGCCTTTATGCGGGAAAAAAGGCCCGCCGGTGTTTCTTGCCCTGACACACTCCTTGGGAAGGATAACAGTGTAGGTGGCACCTCTTTGGAGTTCCTCCACAGGCTCAATCCATAAAACCGCACCGGTAATGGAATTGGTAGTGGGAACTGGAACACCGTCCCGGCTCAGGATGATATCCGACCAGTTGTCATGAGGTTTGATGGATCGATTGAATACCACCTGAATTTTGATATCCACCGACACATCAGTTTCTCCGTCAGAAGGATCCGTCCTGACCACATCTGGTGAGTTACAGCCAAAACATCCCCCAATAAACAGGGATATTATGACAGTAGCCAGTATAAGTAGTTTTGTCGTCAGCCCCGGCCTGCACTTCAGCTTCATCGGTTGACCCCTTTCAAAAATTTCTCATATATTGCTCAGTATGCCTGTCTTTAAAAATTTATATGTCTGTTGTTTGCAGTCGGACACTAAAAAAGCATGGAATTTTTCGACTCTTATATATTATACCAGAGTAGGGGCCCATCGACTATAGTTCCAACGGTCATGACTTATAGTCCCAGTAGTCCCCAGGGAGTAGTTCTGTTGACCTATAGACCTATTTTTTTTCGGTTATAACCTGGTAAATGCACTGTTTTCCGTGACTTTCTGTAGTTCTGCCAACATACTCCCCAAAATATTAAAAAAACTTAACAGAACTGCTGAATCTGTCATTAATATTACATTTCCCGGAAATTACAAAAAATATTCCCGGAAAGAATTAAGATATGCAAATAATTCCTCCTCAGAAATAAAACGAATCCGTTCAAGAGGGCCTGATAGTTCTTTCGAACTAATGCATGGCAGGGTCATCGGTGCATGGGAAAAGGGTCAGGAAAGAAGGGTGCTTATCAGTTTTTCGATAAAACCGGGAGTTTTTTGTTTTCTGAAAATGGCAGGATCCAGACGCCCGGCTTCCTGGTATTCCTTCTGGGATTCAGAAAAATTTCCCAGGCAGGCATGTGCTTTCCCCATATAAAAATGCGCAGTGGCGCTCCCCGGCTTCAAGGCCACGGCCCTGCCAAGATGTTTCAAGGCTTCCCGGTGCCTCCCCAGCCGAATCAGCACATAACCCATCAGGCTGTGGGCCTCGGGATAGCCGGGGCTGAGCCCCAGGGCTTTTTTCAGCTCCCGGCGGGCCTGGTTGAATCTTCTCTGATCCGCCAGTTCTTTTGCCCGGTTGAAATGATTCAGGGCATCGTTATATAACCTCTGCCGGTAACGGTCATCATAGCTGGGAGGACTGGGGATGAACCCAGGGCTGTCTGCTTTGGAGGCTCCCATGGAAACGGGATCAGCCCCTGTCAGGGAAGCAATTTTAATAAAGGCTTCCTTCATTTCCCCGGCGCTGGTGAAACGAAGCTCCACTTGATTTTCCAGGGCTTTTCTGAAAACATCATCCAGCTGGGGCGGAGTATCCTTGCGGTAATGAGATACGGGCTTGAACGAAAAAGGCACACCTGCGGTGGGATCATTGCCGGTGATCAGGTGATGCAGGGTAGCTCCCAGGGCATAAAGATCCGATCGAGGTTCAGTGCGCCCCTTGTACTGTTCCGGAGGAGCATACCCCTGGGTGCCGATCATGGTTCCGGGCCTTCGGGGAATAAAATGCCGGGCAATGCCAAAATCCACCAGCATCACCTGGTCATCCTCATCCCGAATAATCACATTGGAAGGCTTCATATCCCGATATATTATCGAAGGCTTGCGACTGTGAAGATAATAAAGCACATCGCACATCTGGATAGCCCAGGGGATGACCCTTTCGGGGGGGAGTCCCTTTCCCGCCAGCCGGTTAATGATCTTTTCGGTATCGGTTCCCCGGACATAATCCATCACCAGATAATACCGCCCCCCCTGGATGAAGTTGTCGGTGACTCTGGGAATATTGGGATGACGAAGATCCGCCAGAAGCAGCGCTTCTTCCCGGAACCGCTGGGTGGCGTATTTTCTTTCCTCGTGGGTCTGGAAAAAGTCCAGCATCTCCTTGACGGCAACATCAGTGTTCAGACGTTCATCCCGGCCCCGGTAAATAGCGCCCATCCCGCCGGTGGCGATATGTTCAACAATCCTGTAACGGCAATCCAGCAGAAATCCGGCAGGGAGAATCCCCGGGGGCATCGCCATGGGTGTATTTCCTGAAGAAGGCGACATTAAAACAGGAGTACTGTCGGGGGTTTTGTCTTCTGTGTTGGAACCATCAACACCAGAGGCACTGCCCCTGGGTTTGCCGGATACCTTGTCCCTGAAGCTGTACCTGCAGTTGGCGCAGAAATTTGCCCTGGGCCGGTTTTTTAAGCCACAGTCGGGGCAGAACATATAATCACCCTGATCCTGGTAATATCATACAATATAATGGCATACAATTTCCCACTGGAGCCTTCATTCTGAATCTTGCCAAAATCAATCCCCGCAGATTATCCACCAAGAGAACGGAGAGCTTTATCCAGCAGACAACCCACGGCATGAGTCCTGTATTCTCCGGTGGATCTCAGATCGTCAATAGGCTTAACTTCAGTCATTACCAGCTGAACAGCCCTGTCAACAGTTTCATTGTCTAACTTTCGTCCTTCAAGGAACTCCTGGGTGCCGGGACAGCGAACCACCGTGGGGGCCACTGCACCGCAGGCAATGCGGGCATCAGATATGACACCATCTTTTAACAGGGCAACAAAGGCCATGCTTGCCTTGGAGCAGGCCAGGGCTTTGCGTTGTCCTAATTTCTGCCACAGGTGAAAATAATCCCCCGCGGTGGGGCGAAACCTGATGGCGGTGAGCAGTTCATCATCGGCCCGGATGGTCTTTCCCGGCCCGGTGAAATATTTCGTAGCAGGGATCCAACGTTGGGAACTGGTCTTTGTCAGGCAGAATTCCCCGTTTAACACCATCAGGGGCGGGATGGAATCTCCCGATGGGGATGCGTGGGAAATATTCCCCCCGATGGTGGCCAGATTCCTGATGAGGGGAGATCCGATGGTGGCAACAGCCTGGGCCAGAACATCGCCGGATTTGTGAACCAGCTCTGAGCGGGAAATATCCCGGTGAGTGGTCATGGCCCCGATATGAATATAACCGTCGGCTTCGCAAATCCCTTTCAATTCGTCAATATAAGAAAGATCCAGGAAACTGATGCAGTTGAGCATCTTTTCCTGCCGGGCAACGCTGATGTCGGTGCACCCGGCAATCATCTTCAGACGGCTGCCATGTTCATTCAATATTTCCACTGCATCGGATATGGTTTTGGGACGGTAATAATTCTTGTTCATCGGTTGCTCCCCTCAGGTGATGTCAATAAACTCATCGGATAATTCTTTTTTTTCACATAATTCCCTTCAGAGCCGGCAAGAGGGGTGTGGAGGGTTTTTCCCGTCAGGGAGGAAAGAAATTCACAGAAAGTTTCTATTTGAGGAGATCCGCCCATGACAATGATTAATCCTGAAAACACCATTTTTGCCGTCCTTTCCTTCGAAGGGCCTGATGTATATTCCCAGGCGGGAGGCCTCGGGGTCAGAGCCACGGAGCTTTCCCGATCCCTTGCGGAATCAGGTTATGATACTCACCTGTTCTTTATAGGGGATCCCAGCAAGGAAAGCATAGAACAGCTTTACGACGGAAAACTCACTTATCACCGCTGGTGCCAGTGGATAAGCAGGCATCATCCCAACGGGGTTTACCAGGGTGAAGGGGGCAAGATTAACGACTATCAGAATTCCGTTCCCCATTTTCTTGTCAACGAGATTATCCGCCCTGCTTCAGAAAAACACAGGCAGGTGGTAATCCTGGCGGAAGAATGGCACACCGCCCAGACGGTGATTAATCTCCATAACTATCTGCGGGGAATCGGACTCCGGGACAATGCGGTCATGTTCTGGAATGCCAACAACACTTATGGCTTCTGGAACATCGACTGGTGGGCCTTGAAAGAAGCATGCACCATCACCACCGTCAGCCGTTACATGAAACATGTCATGTGGAAACAGAACGTGAACCCCATGGTTATCCCCAACGGCATCCCCCGGCGACTGCTGGAGCCTCTGGATCACCGGGGAATCGAATATCTCCAGTCAGTTTTTCAGGATCGTTTCTTCCTGGCCAAGGTGGGGAGATATTCCCCGGACAAACGCTGGATAATGGCTGTTGATGCTCTGGCTCATCTCAAGCATACGGGCCACAAAGCCACCATGGTAATGCGGGGCGGAATGGAGCCTCACCGGGCCGATGTTTACAACCGGGCCATAAGCCATGGCCTTGACATCCGGGAGCTGAAACTTTCCGACACCAGTTTTGACAATATTATCAAAGCCCTGCGGGAAAACCGCGATGCAGACCTCATCGAGATGAACTTTTTCCTGCCGGAAATATTCATGCGTTATCTGTATGCCTCTGCCGATGCGGTCCTTGCCAACTCGGGACATGAACCTTTCGGGCTGGTGGGGCTGGAAGTGATGGCCACGGGAGGCATACCCTTTGTTGGCGCATCGGGAGAAGACTATGCCCAGGCCTTCCAGAATTCCATCGTGGTGGAAACCGACGACCCCAGAGAGATTTCATCATACCTGCTATATCTCTCCGACAACCGGAGCATAGTGGGGCAGATCCGAAACCACGCCCGGCAGACCGCAGACCTGTTCACATGGGACCGGGTTCTGGATGACCTGTTAGGTAAAATCGAATTCATCGCCCGGGTTTATGGGGTGCTTCATGTGCCTGTGGGGGTATAATCCACCAGGAATAAATGACAAAGGGAAACCATCAGGACTCCCATTCGGGGTCCTTTTTTTCTGGAAGCACTGATCCCATACCAGTATAAATCCTGAAAGCAGACATCAGAAATGCAAGGTACAGGTAGGTTTCCAGGATCTCGTTGCTCATGGGCCAGTATCCGGGGCAATATGCCCGGGCATAAAGCTCCAGCCCCAGTCCCAGCCCGCATCCCGTCAAGGTCACGGCACCGGGCAGAGGGATAAACCGCTCCCGGGCAAAGTTTTCAACTTTGGGCAGAGCCAGGGCAGTTATGGGGAAAACCAGCCCCCACAGGATGTGCAACGACATAATGGCAACCTCGCTGGTATGATCCAGGGGAAGAAGATTGTGGATGTTAACTTCCCGGTGAACATTGTGGCGAAGAAACCAGTATGGAGATTCAAACCCGAATATCCGCTGGCCATAGGAGATTTCCTCCAGAGCAACCCAGATACAGAAAAGACCGAATAGCAGAGGGACGAACTTCCAAATACCCTGCAGGGTTCGTAGCTTAAAGAAAGACACCAGGGATAACACCCCGGCAACAACCAACAGGACTACTTGAAGCCATTCCACAATCCAGTCTTCCACAAAGAGGCTGGAATCAGTAAAAAACCCCGAACCTGCCACTATCAGCAGAGTAATTGTGATAAAGGACACCCCGGAAACACGGGAAATCATCTTTTCAAGCTTCTGATTTTTTCCCTGTTTTCTCAATGCATCCCCCTTGTTATTTCCTTCCCAGAATCTCCCGAATCCTTTCAACGGCAACGGATTCCCTGATAGTGAACTGATTTTCCCCCAGAAGATCCTTGATGGTCAACTCTCCTCTGGCCCGTTCATCGCCACCGGCCATTATGGCAATTGGTATCCCCTTGTCGCTGGCATAACCCAACTGTCCCCGGAGGCTTTTTTGTTTTTTGGAGGATCCCAGGTAAACCTCCGTGGCAATCCCCGATTCTCGGAGCCGTCGGGCCAGACCCAAAGAGTAACCCATATCCTCATCAAAAAACCGGCAGATGATAACATCCACCCCGAACCCCAAATCCCTGGGATACATGTTCAGCTCATCCATCACAACGATTATTCTTTCCAGTCCCACGGAATTTCCCACCGCAGGAAAATCGTGCCCCGTGGATTCCCCGATGAGCCGGTCATAACGGCCTCCGCCGGACAGACTGCCGATGCGGGGTTTTTCCACAACAGTTTCAAAAATCGGCCCGGTGTAATAATCCAGCCCCCGGGCCAGAGATATATCCAGCTCAAGGTTATCGGGATCCAATCCCATGGCCTCCAGATAACGGCGCAGGATGGAAAGCTCCTCTATTCCTTCCCTGGCGGCATCAGACCCCTCAAGGTGGCTTGACGCCTGAAGAATCACTTCCTGGGGAGTGCCTTTTATCTTTATGATGTCCATGATGGTATCTGCGGACCTTGCAGGTATTCCCCGCTGGATCAGCTCCCGGCGAACCCCTTCATAATCGATCTTGTCCAGCTTGTCGATGGCCCGGCAAATATCTGCTTCCTGGCTCAAATCACAGCCGGAGATCTCTACAATGCCCCGGAGTACCTTGCGGCTGTTGAGTTTGATTTTGAAATTGTTAAAACCGAGGCGGGTAAGAATCTTGTAGGATACCCCAATTACCTCGGCATCTGCCAGAAGATCCCGGGTTCCCACAATATCAACATCACACTGGTAAAATTCCCGGTATCGTCCCTTTCCCGGCTTGTCCGCCCGCCATACCGGTTGGATCTGATACCGTTTCAGAGGGAAGGTTATCTGGTTCTGGTGCATGGCAATCACCCGGGACAGGGGAACCGTCAGGTCGTATCGGAGTCCCAGGTCCCGTTCTCCCCGATCCTGAAACCGGTATATCAGCTTTTCCCCGTCATCGCCGTATTTTCCCGACAAAACATTCCACATCTCAATTGCCGGGGTTTCCAGGGGTACAAACCCGTGCTTTTCAAAAACATCCACCACGGTATTTATAACATATTTCCGCTTTATCATATCCCCCGGGAGAAAATCCCGCAGGCCTTTCATTTGTCCCGGCTTCACTTTTTCCGCCATTTAATCCTCCATCAGGTATGTTTCAGTATTTGTCCAAGTATTAAACCGCCCCGGTTCATTTCCTGCCCGGTATCTTCCATGGGATAAATCCCCATGGGAAATATTTTAATTTACCCCTTGATTTTTTTATCCCGATAGATTAAAATGTAACAGCTTCAGGCACTTTTTTTATTGTGCCTGTGGGCAAATCCACCGGGAGAGGTGGCAGAGTGGTCGAATGCGCGCGACTGGAAATCGCGTCTGCGGGGCAAAACTTCGCAGCGTGGGTTCGAATCCCACCCTCTCCGTGTTAAATAAGCAAACCCGGCAATCAAATGACTGCCGGGTTTTGACTTTTCAGCTTGTCTGACAGACTTATTTTAAAACCTTACGGATGGTTTCCATGGCCTGGTCTATCTCCTGGCGGGTAATGGTCAGGGGAGGCGCAAAGCGAATCACCTGATGATGGGTTTCCTTGGCCAGGATACCGCCTTTCATCAGCTCCTCGCAGAAGGGCCGGGCTGGACCTGATTTGGTTCTTATCACCACGCCGATCATCAGTCCCTTTCCCCGAACCGTTTCAACATGGGGGCTGTCAATATCCCGGAGAGCCTTTGAGAAATATTCTCCCATCCGGGCGGAGTTACCGCAAAGATCCTCTTTGATGAGCACTTCCAGGGCTGCCTGTCCCACTGCGCTTCCCAGAGGATTCCCCCCGAAGGTGGATCCATGATCCCCGGGATTGAAAACCCTCATGATCTCATCATCGGCCAGAATTGCCGACACGGGGTAAACACCGCCTCCCAGGGCCTTGCCCACCATTACAATGTCAGGGCGGACATTTTCATGATCACAGGCGAACATTCTGCCGGTGCGTCCAAAACCTGTCTGAATCTCATCAGCCATGAAGAGTACATTCTTTTCCCGGCATATTCGAGAGCAACATCCCAGGTAACCGTCATCGGGCACCACGACTCCGCCTTCTCCCTGAATCGGTTCCACCATGAACCCAACGGTATTGGGGGTTATGGCCTGCTCCAGGGCTTTTGCATCGTTGTATGGGATCATCACAAAACCCGGGGTGAATGGCCCGAAGCCGTCCCTATATTGATCCTCGGTGGAAAACCCCACAATGGTGGTTGTCCTGCCGTGGAAGTTTCCTTCCACCACAATGATTTCCGCCTTTTCATCAGGGACTCCCTTGTTTTTGTATCCCCATTTCCGGGCAGCCTTGATGGCGGTTTCCACCGCTTCAGCTCCGGTATTCATGGGAAGAGCCTTCTGATAACCGGTGGTTTCACACAGCAGTTTCAGAAAATCCCCCATCCGGTCATTGTGAAAAGCCCGTGAAGTCAGGGTAATCCGCTCCATCTGATCCCTCACCGCCTTGATGATATGGGGATGACGGTGGCCCTGGTTCACTGCGGAATATGCCGCCAGCATATCCATATACCTGTTTCCCTCCACATCGGTTACCCATATTCCCTCACCCTGGGAGAGCACCACGGGAAGAGGATGGTAATTGTTTGCACTGAACTTTTCAGTGGTTTCAATTACAGATTTGGATGTGACTGTTGCCATCATTTTATGGCTCCTTTCGTTTTTTCTGCCCGGATATGCCGGGGGTTGCACTATAAAAAACCAGCACGGTCAGCAGGGACGAATGTCCGGACCGAACTGGATTTATAATCGGAAATATTCCTCTTTTGTCAGCTTATATTATCATTATGGGTGAGAGAAAGAAAACCCTTCTGTAAAGGGAAAAATAAAAAAAATCAGGTGATGTCCTCACATGTAATCACTGAACGGGTAGGCTGGTTGGCAGGGTATATATCCCCGGGATGCCCTTTTTCTGTCCTGTCCCCATTATCGATTCTTTCTCCGACGTGGGATGCCGGTTCTTCTACCAGCTGGGCCGACAGGGCAACCCGTTCTTTTATTCCACCCCACATCTTGAGAAAAACCCCGACGGGGAGGGTCCCATGAAAGGGAGTATCGTCGAATTTCAATCCCACAAATACCACCTCCCGAAAAAAATAAGATAACTGATGTGCGGTTTTTCCTATTTGACTATTATACCATAATCCGGCGGTTTTGTCAGCTTTTTTGATATGACCGCAACCCCATCAGCGGGAATGATCCCCCTGCCCCGGTTCTGCAGTGATAATCCTCCGGGCAATTTCCAGTTCATTGGGGGCATCCACGTTGAAGCCTGCCTCGGGGTATTTTGTGCGGATTCCCTTTCCCACAGAACCCCTCAGGAGTTTTTTTACCCGTTTTTCCACGTCTTTTACCATCAGAGTTCCCAGCAGGTAACTGATGATGACCCGCAGTCCCAGCAGTCCCGCAAGGCCGATGACATTCTTGCGGTTGGCGGTGAACTTGTCTAAAAGGTTTTCAAACCGGTCTGCAATGCCGGGGTTCATCATGAAAAAACCCGTGCCACAAAAGCTGTCCTTGTCTATTTTGACATAAGTATGATTCACATCAGGGAAACGGGCCTCGGAATCAGCCCTGGACAGGTATCCATATGTCAGGTCCCCGCCGGAATCAAGGCTCCTGCCGATGAAATCATCCAAAGCCTCGGTGGTGAGAAGAACAATGTCAGAAGGCATGGCCACTACAAAATCCGGAAGGGGAGAAAGAGCTTGAATGCCACAGCCCAGGGACAGGACAATCTTTTCACCCGGCGGGGCGATAATATCCACCATCCCGGACAGCTCTGGGGTCAGCCATTCTTGTTCTGTTACCAGTACAATCCTGTCAAGATAACGGGATTGTCTGGCCGCCTCGATGACATAAGAAACCATGGGCCTGTCCCCGATGTGGATGTAAGCCTTGTTGGGAGCGTCGGAAACACCCGCAAGGGCCTCGTCCATGGGGCCTCCCGCCAGAATTATCCCGTCAATTCTCTTGTTGCTGTTCATGGGTTCTCCCTGTCAGTTGTCTGTCCCGTATCAATTCCGGTGGAGGCATAAAACACCTTCCCCAATGATCCCAGCCCTGCCGCAGCAGTTCTTGCTTCATCCCCGCAGGCATATATCCCAAAAACCCCTGAACCACTGCCGGACATAAGAGAGCCCAAGGCTCCCGCACTCAAGAGAGCTTTTTTAATCCTGTCAATCTCCCGGCCCATTGCCATGGCCGGGGCTTCCAGGTCGTTATAAAGCTCCCGGGCAATCAACCGGGGATCTCCGCCGGCCATAGCGCATATCATGGGATCTGCACCCCTGGGAGATGGCAGAAGCCCCATTTTATCCCATTTCTGATATACCGCCGGGGTTGACATTTCAAAGGGCGGGCAAACAATCACCATATGCAGGGGATGGGACAGTTTCAAGGGGGAGAGAATATCTCCCCGGCCCTGGCCCAGAGATGGAACCGGGTTCAGGAAGAAGGGAACATCGCTCCCCAGCATCCGGGCCAGACGGCGGAGGTCTTCCTCTGAGGGATCAATCCCCCACAGCCGGCACAATCCTGAAAGAGCACAAGCCCCGTCACTGCTTCCTCCCCCCAGTCCCGCACCTGAGGGAATCTGTTTGGTGACATCAATCCTGGCCCCCTGTCTGATGGAATAACATTCTTTCAGGAGCATCGCGCATCTATAAACAAGGTTGTCTTCCAAAGAACAGCCGGGATCAGGACGGCAGGTAACTTCCACCGGCCCGGGGGTTGCCTGGAATGTCAAAGTATCATAAATTGAAACCGGCACAAATACTGTCACCAGGGGATGATAACCATCCCCCGAGGGTTTATTAACCTGCAGGATCAAATTCACCTTGGCCGGGGTTCGGCATGTTATGGAGTTTTCCGCCGGGTTCATTTTTTTCTGAATATCACAGATTCCTTGGTAGCGGCAAAGGCGTTTTCATACAGCTCCACCAGTTGAGGAAACTGGCTCTTCTCCACCTTCAGGGTGTCGATGGTAAGGGCGTAATGATAGTCAAACACTCCTTCTCTGAAGGATCGGTCAATTTTCAGGGAGCCGATGGAATTTTCGATGTTTACCCTGGGGGGCATGGAGATTATCTCGTAACCATCGGGCATCTTCAATGTGACTTTCTTGATGTCCATGGTCTTGTTGCCGATGAATATGGGATTTTCCCTCTCCATAAGATTATCTCCCAGGAATTCTGGATTCTTGGCGGGAGCCACCGGCAGTTTCAAAACCCGGAAAGGCCCGGAAACAACGGGATATTCATCAACCATGAATGTGACTTCCATCACCATTTCAGCCTTGTCGGGATCACTGCTGATGTTATAGCTCAAAAGCCGGGCCCTGTCGTGAACAATCTGGGCCATCCTGGCCACAACATCCCTTTCTTTACCTGCAGCCTTCATCATGTTCATGATGGTACTCCAGAACAACTGCTTGTTTCCTGTTTCAATAAGTCGCATATTAATCCCGAGGCCCCCATCATCGGTGAGCTGGCCATCGGAGATTATCTCTTCCCGGTTGGCCTCCGGTGGCGAAACTGCCGTTTCCTTGAGCTGTGAACCCCGGGGTGTCAGAGGCAGATATGTGCATCCCTCGTGAACCGAGCCCAGCCGGGGAATCGTGCTCATGGGGAGGGTAGGATCGATAAGTTTCCATTCACCGCTGACTTTCACCAGTGCCAGGACATGACTGAACTGATAGGGTGACGGCACCTGAGGATGAACCTGGCCATGTTTTTGATCTGAAATAAGAGCAGCGTGGGCTTCCATTCCCACAGCCCGGGCCATGGCGATAAACAGCAGGCAGGCATCCTGCTTGGTCATTCCCTTGCTGTCGATAATCTCTCCCGGTGGATAAAGATCAATCCGGTCTGGTTCAAACTGCCATGTTATGGTCTGTTTCGATTTTATAAAACGCAGGATCTCTGTCAGCTTCTGCATATCCCCATCTGCCTGGGCTGTCATTTCCCGGACCCTGTTTATCATTTTCCTGTCAGGGGTTATGAAAGGTTCCATTGCCCGGTAATATTCCCTGGACAGGTCCTTCCAGTCGGGGCAGTTGGAAATGATAAAATATGCTACCCTGTCCCGGAATGCCGGCGATGCCGGCTCATCCCTGGTGGAAACGCGATCCTTCAGTTCCCAGCGGAATGCCTTGCCTCCCTTAATATCGGTAATCACCGGCTCCGGCGGGTTGTCCCCGTAGTTGGCAATGATCCACCGGGTGGCATCGGCGTTGCGATGAAGTTTGGCATTAAAGATAGTATGGAGTATGGGCACTTCGTCGTTTATATATGAAACTGACCAGAAATAACGGTCAACCATGGGCCTGTTGTTGGTAAAAATAATCTCAAATTCTACAATGTCGCCAATCTCCGCCCGGGAGTAATCCAGGGTGACAATCATATTATCTTTGTGATGGGGCATCTGGACGGCAAACTTTGCCTCCTTCATTATCTCCCCTTCCCGATCCAGGTCCAGGATTTCACCGTCGGGACGGATTATCCGAGCTGTCTTTATTTCCATATTCTGATAACTGCGGTTGTAGGAACGCAGAATCTGTCCGTATTTCTTCAGACCCTCTTCATTGAGAATCTTGATTACTCCGTGTTCTGACAGGATATTGGTTCCATCAGCGTTGCCGGTAAAATCAATATTGTCATACAGAATCAGGGCTGATTCATCAGGATAATCACCGGCCCCCGGCGAGTCCAGCCACAGATCCGTCTTTTCAAGAGTCCATGCGCCACCGCATACCAGCAGCAACATGACCATCACCACAACAGTGTTTATTCCCATGGGGTTTCTTTTCATCTTGTCACCTCTGATTGAGTCTGATATACATTTCTTCCATATATACAGATTATAGGATGCCTGCAAAATACCTTTATGAAAACTTTCCGGATCAGCCCTTCAAACCAAATGACAGGCAACCGCCCTGTGGGGAGCTATTTTCTCGATGGCCGGTTTTTCAACACGGCACCGGTCAACAGCCCTTGAACACCGGGGATGAAAGGAACAGCCCCGGGGAGGGTTAACCGGGTCCGGAAGATCCCCGGATATGGCACTGCCGGAAAAATCCCTGCCCACATGGGGAGCCGACTTGATCAGGCCCTGGGTGTAGGGATGAAGAGGACTGGCAAACAGCTCCTGGGCGGGGCCGGTTTCCACAATGTTTCCCAAATACATCACTGCCACCTTCTGGCATACAGTGCGGATCACCGCCAAATCGTGGCTTATAAACAGGGCAGAAAACCCCCTCTCCCGCCTAAGACGGCAGAATAGATTCAGGATCTGGGCCTGAACCGATACATCCAGGGCAGAAACCGGCTCATCGGCCACAATAAAATCAGGCTTCAGAGCCAGTGCCCGGGCGATAATCACCCTCTGGCGCTGTCCTCCCGAGAGCTGGTGAGGATAGCGATCCATAAAAGAACTGTTCAGTCCCACTTCCTCCAGAGATTCATCCACGGCATCAACAAGCTGATCTTTTGGAACCAGCCGGTGTATTTTCAAAGGTTCGCTGACGGTCTGAAAAATGGACATTCTGGGGTTCAGTGACGAATGAGGATCCTGAAAGATAAACTGGATCCGCCGGCGCAGAGCCTGAAGTTCCTTGCCTTCCCTGTTCAGAATATCCCCGCCGTCAAAGTTCACTTTTCCCCCGTCGCCAGGAATAAGCCGGGCAATGATCCTGCCGGTGGTGGTCTTTCCACAGCCTGATTCTCCAACAAGTCCCAAAGTTTCACCACGAATTACGGCAAAGCTCACGTCATCCAATGCCCTTATGGTTCCTACTTTTTGTGAAAAAAAATAGCCAACCTTCACCTGAAAGGATTTTTGCAAATTTTCCACCGTCAATATATTGTCCCGGTTATCTTTCACATATTCCCCCAAAGAATTGTTCTAACAACCACCATAAGTATTATAATGAACCGGGTTATTTCCTTTTTTGCAAAACTTCTGACACAACCCGGCAAAGGAAATATTGTGGCCCTGATCTAACTTCAAGACAGGGGGAGGTGGTTAAAAATGAATGTCGCCCAGAGAAAGACAATGCGCCAGCTGATCAAGACATCTGTTTGGGATTTCAACAAATTCCGGGAAGAAAACCCCGATGTCACCATCGAAATTTCCAATTCCACCTTTAACGACTTGAACCTGTCCGGCATAAACCTGTCGGGTTGCGGTCTGGGAATGTGCCGTTTCATCGGCGCAAAATTAGACGGGGCCGATCTGTCCAATACTCAGCTTCACAGCGCCAACTTTACCCAGGCGAAAATGCGGAATGTCAAATTAGACGGTGCCCACGTCTTCAAGACTGATTTTACCGGGGCTGATCTGCGGAACGCTTCTTTAAACAAGCTTCAAGACCTTATCGAAACCAAGTTTTTCAGCTGTGATCTGCGGGGAGCAAACTTCGGGGAAACAAAGATAAACGCCGCCATGATATATAAATCAAAGGTTGATTCCACAGCCTTTACCGGGACCCTGACAGGAACCGAGATGATCAAGAGCCGGGTAAACTTCCTCCTGCCCATGGTTATCACTTTTATGGTAATAATCGGTCTGGTTTTTGGGAGCTGGTATGTGTATCTTATGTTTAATCTGAAGGGGAATGTATCTCCTGCTGATGCAATGAATGCCTCGATCTTGTACCAACAGGGCCTTCTGGAATACAAAAGCGGTAATTTCAATCTGGCCGGGGAAAAATTTCAGGAAGCCATAAAGCTCAATCCCGGAGAACCAAAATACCTGCTGGGAATGGGGGATGTTCTCTCGGCCGGGGATAAACACCGGGAAGCTTTAAATACATATAAAAAAGGCCTCAAGGAAGCCCGCAAAGAAAAATTGAAAGAAGAGTTTCAGAAACGAATCGACAGTTATAAATAACCTCACCGGCAATAAGCAACAGAATAATAACAGGAGTTACTCAAAGTAGAAAGTTGATAGAAATGTGTTTTAGGAAAACTCAAATATCATCAAAAAAACATCCAATAAAGAACAAACATGAAGAAGATGTGTTTAAAAAAAAGAATATCTGATCCCACATTAATAAAAAGCAATACCAAGCATTAATAATGCTTGGTATTGCGTGATTTA
>CAYNGH010000035.1:0-24202 GCA_964396845.1 uncultured bacterium
TCCGGGAAAAGCCCAATACTCATCAATCGACAATTATTTTCCCCGCACCAGTGAGATCAACCCCGAAGAAAAAGCCCTTGTAATCAAGGACATGATTGAAAGAACCCACGGCGACAGGTATTCCCTTTCCGGAGCCTTCTATACCGGCACCAGCGAGGTGGCCGTGGCCAACTCCAATGGAGTGCGGGCATACACAAAGGGAACCCTGGCCAACATCGCCGTCACTGCATCGGGAAAGGACACCAGCGGTTATGCATCAGCCTCGGAAAGGGATGTGGATCGACTAAATCATATCCACCTGATTGACGAGGCCCTGGAATCAGCCAGAACCTATGGCCGGCCCCTGGAGCTGGAGCCGGGGCAGTATCCGGTCATTCTCGAAGAATACGCCGTAGCGGATCTGCTCATATATCTGTCATGGATGGCGTTCACATCGGAAGCGGCAGAAGACGGAAGCTCCTTCCTGATTCCCCATAAAGGGGAAAAAATGTTCGGTGATCATATCAGCATATACGATGACGGGCTGAATCCCGATACTTTTACCATGCCCTTTGATTATGAGGGGACTCCCAAGACCCGCCTCGACTTCATCCGGCAGGGGGCCATCACCGGAAATGTCACCTACAACCATTACGGAGCCTCCCGGGAAGGAAAAAAATCCACCGGCCACGGAATTCCCCCAGGCTCAGGACTGGCAGAGTCAGAACCCTTCCATATATTCATGGAACCAGGGGACAAATCCACAGAAGAGATGATCCAGAATATGGAAAAAGGCGTTCTCATCAAGCGCTTCCATTACCTCACATCGGTTCATCCCTTGAAGACCATTGTTTCAGGAATGACCCGGGACGGAGTGTTCATGGTGGAAAAGGGGAAAATCACCGGACGCATCAAGAACATGCGCTTCACTCAGTCGATTGTTGAATCCCTGAAAAATACCGTAGCCATGTCAAAAACCCGCAAGAAAATCTGGTTCCGGGAATTCTCCCTGAACTTCCCCATAACCCTGGTGGTGCCAAGACTCCATATCGAAAAGTTCAACTTCACAGGAAAAACCGATTTCTAAAGGAACCCACCGGGGAATGAAACAACTTTCCCTGCATCATCAATATTTAGCACTTCTTCCCCAACAAAGAAAGGCCGGGATATACCCGGCCCTTTTGTTGTTTACTTGTTTTTTCAGACTGCTACCGGCTCCAAAATCGCTTTCAGGTCTTCTTCCGGGGTAGTCACCGGCATTATGTTGAACTTCTCCGCCAGAATATTCAGCATTGCGGGAGTCACAAAGGCCGGCAGGCTGGGGCCCAGGCGGATGTTCCTGATTCCCAGGTGCAACAGCGACAGAAGTATGGCCACAGCCTTCTGTTCATACCAGGAAAGGATCATGGACAGGGGCAAATCGTTGACACCGCATCCGAAGGCTTCCGCCAGGGCTGATGCGATGGCCACCGCAGACCAGGCATCATTGCACTGGCCTATGTCTAACAGCCGGGGAATTCCGCCGATGTCGCCGAACTCCATTTTGTTGAACCGGTATTTTCCGCAGGCCAGGGTCAGAATCACACAGTCATCAGGGACCTGCCGGGCAAAATCGGTGTAGTAGTTCCTGCCGGGTTTTGCGCCATCGCATCCTCCCACCAGGAAGAAATGACGAAGGTTTCCATCCTTGACTGCCTGAATCACTGTGCCGGCAACTCCCAGCACTGCATTATGTCCGAAGCCCACGGTAATGGTCTTCTCCGGCTCGTCCTTTTCAAATCCCCGGCTTTTCCGGGCGGTTTCTATAACTGCTGAAAAATCCCGGTTTCCGATATGTCTTACTCCGGGCCATGCCACGAGGCCGGTGGTGAAGATTCTGTCAATATAAGAATCCTTGGGCTTCTGGATACAGTTTGTGGTCATCAGGACGGCTCCGGGGAATTCATCAAATTCCTTGCGCTGATCCTGCCAGGCTCCGCCGTAATTGCCCGCCAGATGGGCATATTTCTTCAACCCTGGGTAACCGTGAGCCGGGAGCATTTCGCCATGGGTATATACATTGATCCCGGTGCCTTTTGTCTGCTCCAAAAGTTCCAGAAGATCCTTCAGGTCGTGGCCTGATACCAGTATGGCCTTCCCCTTCACGGGAGTCACTCTGACGGGAGTAGGCACCGGATGGCCGAAGGTTTCCGTATGGGCCTGATCAAGCATTTTCATTACATTCAGGTTTATTTCTCCCACCTTCAGGGAAAGGCCCAGAAGCTCTCCCATATCCGGAGCCGGATTGTTCAGGGAGTCCATGGCTTCGTGGAAAAACTGGTAAACGGCGTCATCCTCATAGCCTAAAATCATGGCATGATCCACATAAGCAGCGCTCCCCTTGAGGCCATAGGTGATCAGTTCCTGAAGGGCCGTCAGATCCTCCCCCAGAGAGCTTATTCTTTTTTCAAAGGTCACCGATTCCCCCTGGCGGATGAGCTGATCCATATCCTGAGCAGGGCTCCACCGGGCTGAATCGGGGAGATTCTCGACTTAGACTCCTTTTTGAGCCAGCCTTTTTGTAACTCCCTTCATAGCGCTGTGAATGCTCATCAGGACTTCCCGGATCCTTTCCGGGTCAAAGTTGACATTAGTGACGGTGGTAAACAACCCCTCCACCATGGCCCGGTCGGAAGGAGAATCCTTTTCGCCCATCTCCCTCAGTTTCACATTCAAAGCTCCCAGCCCCTTCAGGGCATAAATAATCAGATCCTGCAGGGCAGAAGTTTCCGGATCCTTCCCGCACACGCCGAATGCGGTGCATCCTGTTCCCTTGGCAGTCTGTTCACACTGGTAACATAGCATACTGATTTTCCTCCTGTTGTTATAACAATTTTGATTTTTTTACCGGGCGGGGCGCCTTCACCACCAGGATCCGGGCCTGTACGCCGGTGTTGTTGTATATACAGTGGACGATATTTTTAGGGCTTTCCACCAGCAACCCCGCCTCCACGGCAGTTTTTTCATCCCCCACTTCAATGGTGGGAGTCCCCTCCAGCACGAAAAAAAACACATCCACCGGAGTTACATGACGCTTCAGGCTTTCTCCCGGCGCCAGGGTTATATGCAATGCCTGGGCCTCGGGCCGGTCATAAAGCAGATTCACTTTCACGCCATGAGGGGTTTTGTGATCCTCCAGGATTTTCCAGTCGATGATTTTCAAAATAACTCTCCTTTCTTTGTGGTTATCAAACTTTCTGCATTTCCCTTATAATCCCGGACTTTTTATGGGCATCCAGCACCTGATCCGCCAGGCGATCCAGTGCTTGAAAGTCCTCTTCTTCAGGACGGCCCTTGCATATGACGGGATCCAGTATCTCCACCTTAAGCCAGGGAATCAGCCCCGCTACCTGCTCCACTGCGTTGCTGTTCCATCCGTAGGAGCCCACCACAGATGCGAAGCGGATCTTGGGCCTCAGGATGTTGGCAAGGTAAGCCCCGTAATGGGCCAGGGGATGAACCCCCACATGAACCGTAGGAGCGCCAAGGATCAAAGTCCCCGCATCTACCAGAGCTATGGCCAGCTTCCCGATGTCGGTGGAAGACAGCTCAAAGAGAGATACGGATATTCCCCTCTGGGCCAAAGCTGAAATCAGGTGTTTCACCATCATTTCAGTACTGCCGTGCATTGAAACATAGGGAATAACCACCTGGTTTTTAGGCATAGGATCCACCCACTCCCGGTATGCATCGATGATGAACTGGGGATCGCCATACATAGGGCCGTGGCTGGGAGCGATGATGTCGATGTCCAGGGCTTCCACCTTGTCGAGGTTCCTGGTTATCACCTTGCGGAAGGGCATCATGATTTCCGCATAGTAACGTTTCGCCGCCTCGTAAACCCTGCCGGGGTCTGTCACATACATATCAGTGGTTGCCAGATGGGATCCGAAGAAATCACAGGAAAACAATATCCTCTCCTTCTCCAGGTATGTACACATGGTTTCCGGCCAGTGAACCCAGGGAGTATGGATGAACTTCAACTGGTATCCGCCTCCCAGATCCATTGTGTCCCCGTCCTCCACGGTGATGAACCTGTCAGAATCCACCCCCAGATGATCCATCAGCATGTCCCGGCACTTGGGAGTGCATACAACCCTGCACTGGGGATGCTTTTCCAGAACCGCAGGAATGGAGCCTGAATGATCCTGCTCTGCATGGTGGGACACCAGATAATCTATCTTGTCAATCTCCTGTAGCTGATCCATGAGAACCCCGGTCATTGCGGGATCTACCGTGTCCAGAAGAACGGTCTTGTCTTTGCCCGTAACTAGGTAGGCATTGTAGCTGGTGCCGTCGGGCAGGGGAATCAAAGAATCAAACAATCTCCTATCCCAGTCCACCGCTCCCATCATCATCACATTTTTACGAATTTCCCTTTTTAACATGATTTATCACCCCTTTATATTATTTCTCCCCGGATGGATATAGTGTAATCTCTGATAACTACATTCTTTCCGCTTCTTCTTACCGCTGCTTTCACCACTTTTCCGACTCCCCCGCAACAGGGGACTTCCATATGGACCACGCTGACAGAAGCAATGCTGTTGTTTTTGAAGATTCGGGCCAGTTTTTCAATATACATTTCCAGGTCCCGGTCCAGCTTGGGACAGAAAATCATCAGGGTCTTTCCCTCCAGGAACCGCCGGTGAAAGTCAGCATAGGCAAAAGGCGCGCAGTCCGCGGACACCAACAGATCCGCCCCGTCGAATATTGGCGCGTCGGGATTCAAAAGAGCCAGCTGGATAGGCCACTGCCCCAGGCGGGATTGAATGCTTCCCGATGCTTCCGGCGTTTCATGCCTTTGCATTTCAAACTGCATCAGCCGGGATCCGGGACATCCCCCGGAAGCACACCCCGATGCTTTGGCGGTTGCATCATTCTTTTCCAGGGGGTTTCTTATTCCATGATCCTTCAGGCACTCCAGAGCCTGCCGGTAAAACTCATCCTGCCGGTGATCCAGAAGATGCCTCAGATGCGCAGCGATGGTTCCCTCCCCCTGGGGTATTATGTTTGTCATGGTCTTGTATTCATCGTATGGCACCGCTTCCCGCTTCTCCACGGTGATGGCTCCGGTGGGACAGGTGCCGATGCAGGCTCCCAGTCCGTCACAAAAAAGATCGCTCACCAGCCGGGCCTTGCCGTCAATAATCTGCAAAGCTCCCTCGGGACATCCCGGAATGCACTCTCCGCAACCGTTGCAAAGTTCCTCATCTATGGTTATTATTTCTCTTACCGCCATTTCAGTCCACCTCCACACAGTCATAAGCTCCCACCAGATCCGACAAAACCTTTCCCTGCATATGATCCACAAACAGCCGGTTGATTTTTCCCAGCAGTTCCCCCATCACGCACGAACTTCCGTCGCAAAGAGGCTTGCTGAACAGACATGTCCCCAGGCGCATTGGGCCGTCCACCGCCTCAAAAACTTCCATCAAAGTTATGCTTCCAGGCTCCCTGATCAGCCGGAATCCCCCGGAAGGCCCCCTCACCGATTGAACCAGCCCGGCCCGGGCCAGCCTCTGGAGAACCTTGGAGAGATGATGGGAAGATGCCCTCAGGATTGTGGCCATCTCCTGATTTGAAAGCAGGCGGTCATTGAACTTGGCCATCAGTATCATACTGTGAATGGCCAGGGCAGCTCCGTCGGATATTTTCAGCAGGGTGCTCATAAATTTGCCTTTCTGGTATTGTGGTATCATAATACCAATTTATTTTCAGTCTGTCAAGGGGTAACTCAGGAATTTTTTATAATATTTTTTCTTTATTCCAGGCTGAGGAGAAGCTGTTTCATGCAAAAGGCCGGCCCTTTATCATGGAGGGCCGGCCTGACTGGCTTTATAATTATTGCCGGGATTATTTTAATATGCTGGCCCCTTTGATGAGCCGGAGAACATCGTTGTATGAAACCATCAGCACTAATATGATCAGCACGATGAACCCCAGCTGGTGCACCATTCCTTCCCTTGCCGGATCCATGGGCTTCCGGCGAACCAGCTCAACCCCCAGGAACAAGGCCCGGGCTCCGTCCAGGGCTGGAAAGGGTATCAGGTTGAAGGCGCCGATGAGAATCGACAGGATGGCGCACATATAAAGAAGCGACGGAAGCCCTTCCTTGGAAATGTCAAATATCATCTGGCTGATGCCGATGGGGCCTGCGGTGCCTTCCTTGAGCTGGCTGGTGGTCACTTCCTTTGATGCCAGCTTCTGGATGATAATCACCGGCATAAAGGTAAGTCGAAGGGTTGTGCTCAAAGATTCCATCACAACTTCTCCCGGGGGCCGTTTTTCAAACCGGAAGCCGACAAATCCCTGCTGGGGGGCAAATCCCAGCATTCCCCGATCATATTTCTCGTCGTATTTTACCTTTACCCGGTGGGCTGTAATCTTGTCGTTTCTTTCCACATAAAGGCTTACTTCCCGTTCATCCCGGATGGGAGAGATAACCTGGCTCAGCTGGTGAAAATCCCGGATTTTAGTTTCATCAACCTGAACAATCCTGTCGCCGGGCTGGATGTCAATGTTTTCCAGGGGATAACCCTGCCCCTGAATCACCGAACCAATAACTGGCGGAGGATTGGGCATGGCGATGCCCCAGATTAGCCCCACCAGAATCAACAGAGTAATCCCGGTGATATAATTCATGACGCATCCCGCCACTATGACCTTCAGGCGATCCAGGGGAGATTTGTTGTTGAAATTGCCGGGATCATCGGAATCTCCCGGTTCATCTTCTCCCTCCATACTGACAAACCCGCCGAAGGGTATGGCCCGGAGGCAATAGCGGGTGTCGTCTTCCTGTGTGACAGCTGATTCAACTGGAGTCTGCCGGGATTCAACCCCGGCTTTTTCCATAGCTTCTGGTTTCTTATCCGGGGTTTCATCTTCTCCGGCATCCATGGTTTTTGCAGTGTCGGAGCCGGGTTCCGATTCGTCGGGGCTGTCTTCGTCTTTTTTCTTCTTCCCGCCAAACTGCAGAAGCCGGGGGCCAAACCCCAGGGCAAATTCGTGAACAGTTATGCCCACCTTCTTTGCCATTAGAAAATGTCCCAGTTCGTGGATGAATATCATAAATCCGAAGGTCAGAATCACTGCCAGAATATTTATCCAGTTATGACCAAGCCATATCAGCAGGTCCATTATCCTGTTCAATTATGCTACCTCCCATGTTGCTGAAAAAACGGTTCTATTATTTGATTGTAATGACATCACGAAAAGTCCTTCTTTGTCGGGATATTCATTATTTTTTTTCCCGGTTTCATTGTCCCGGCGGGGACATTTTTATTCCCTCAATCATTACTTGTTGTTTTCTCCGACAGGGAAACTGCCATGGGAATAGAATTCTTTTTCCTGCAACCAGAGCATAAGGTTTCAAAGGAGTGATTGGGCATGAAGAAAATTGTGTTGACGGCATTATTAATATTAATACTGCTTCAAGCCGGCGGTGGCATAGCCTGGAGTCAGCTGGACGACGGCGTTGATGTGGTGAAGGAAAACACCCTGTCAAAAAATGCCGAAGCCCCGGAAAAAGTTTATGCTCGATATTGTCGGGCTGTTCATTCGGGAGATGTGGGAGCCATCAAGAACCTGGTTTATTCCAGAGCGTTGCCTCTTTGGAATAACAACAGCCGGCAGATGCTGGCAATGACAAAAAACAGTGTTCCTCCCGTGCCCAGAATGATCTCCCGCCGGGACAAACAAGAATTCCAGTATAACTACACAGAAATGTCCATGACCGGCAGTATGCCCGATGGAAAGTCTGTCAACGGCAATGTTACAATGATTGTTGAGAAGGGCCAGTGGAAAGTTTACGAAGAAAAATGGCGCCAGGGAATCTGATTTTTTGGTTACAGAATCCCCGGTCAGGCAGAGCAGGAGGTTTTTGCCTTCTGCTTATGTTCATGATGATGCTCCTGTCATCCCCGGGAGAAGCACAGATTATCCAGGTGAAATATATCCTCCATGAAACCGGCATAAATGCCCAGTTCTGGGCCAGGGGCCGGCTGATTGGCACAATGCCCAGAGTGGCGGATCAGGACACCTTCGAAATTAGAGTCAACAACTGGGCCCGGCGACTGGATGACATCCTGTCAAATCCACCAGCTCCGGGGGACATCAAGGCCGGCTATATTTCCGGTCGTGCTGTCATTACCCGTGCCGGCAGTGTGATTTTTACATTTGATTATCGGGAGGCAGAAGCCCAGGGGCTTACTTCCATCGCCCTGGCCCGCCAGTGGAATGACAATCTCCAGTATCTCTTAAAGAACGCCCCTTTTATCAGCCTCAAGGAAAAAGTGGTGGTGGTGCCTCTGGGAGAATCAGTGACGGTGCCCTTCGAAGGCCGATTCGACGGCCTGATGGAAGTTTTTGATTACGATCCTTCGGTGGTGGAAATCACTGTTGATCATCAGGGGAAAAAAATCCATCTCAGGGGACTTGTCCTGGGAAAGGGAGCATTTCGGCTGTCGGCTCCCCAGGCGGAGTTTACCGGCTACTATCAGGTGCGGATGCGCTCAGGGCATGTCCCGCCGGAGCTGACCCTGGAAGTGACAGGAAATCCTGCTACACCGGACTTCATCCAACAGGCTTTTCGAACCCACCTTTATTACCGCAGCGGCCCCAGTCCCGGAGCAGTCCTTGTTACAGGGCCTCCTGCGGATAAAGGAGAGTTCAAGGCTCTTAATCCCGGACAGACTCTGGATCTTACCATACCAGTTCGCCTGGAAGGAGAAGAGTATATCCCATCAGCCCGGAATCTCCGCCTGCGGGTGGTAAACCGGGGATATTCCCGTCCCCTCCCGGAATTGCTTCTGGTTTCCAACCGTCCCGAGGTGATCACCGCCGAGGGGGATCTTTTCCGGGAACAGATCCCTGGGAGAACCTCTGCCCGTTATTTTTACCACCACTGCAATTTCAAGGGTGATCCTTTCCGATGGTTCCAGCTGGAGCTGAAAAACACCGGGACTTCACCGGTGACCGCCTATGTATCCCCGGTGGGGACAGGCCCTACCCCTGACGAGATTTTTGCCGGGCATCTGGCAGCGTCGGCTTATTTTGATTACCTGCATCAGGGGCTGGGCTGGTTTGTCAGCATCAAGCCCGGGACCAGCTACATACTGGACTCAAGACAACTCAAACCGGAACAGACGATATCCGGTGTTGGTCACGTGAGCATAATCGACGGGCCGGGACTGGAGCTGGCCACCACCGCCAGCCTGCCGGGGATTTCTGCCCCATCGGTTCAGGTTCCCATGCCCGTTGCCGAAGAGGGCAGGGATCATCCCCGGACATCCAGAGGCATCTTTCCTGCTTTCATCAAAATGACCCCGGTTCATACCATAGGCAGGCAATATACTTTCATATACCTTGGAGGGGAGCCTTATCAGTCGGATCTGAAAAACGGACTGCCCAACTACGGCAACTACGGGGCTTTTTATGAAATCGATCTGGACATTACAAATCCCCACGATCAGGAACGCCATGCCCGGGTTTACATGGTTCCCAGAGGAGGAGTAGCCAGAGGAATCATTAAAGTGGACGGAACAGTCCTGGAAACCCCTCTCATGTCACCGGCCCAGCGGGTTCTGTTAAAACATGTGACAGTGCCTGCCGGAGCTTCTCAAAAGGTAAGCCTGGTCACCATGCCCCAGGGAGGATCCTATTACCCGGTTAAAATCGTGGTGGAATCAGAGTTTGTCAGAGAAATCACAGAAGTTCCTTGATATTTTTCTCAAGAATTGCACTATTTTACCGGTTTATAACCGGGGGTATTATTTGGGAGGCACTTTAGAAGTGCCTAAATAATTCGAGATTGGCATATCGCCTTTTCGTGAAAAGAGCTTCCCCCGACACTCCACTTAAAAGCTTGGGACAGAACAAACCGCCGACTGAGCCGGCGGTTTTGATTTCCGGACTCCGGCGGTGAAATCCTGTTCCGGCTTTCATTTAGGCAGGAGCACAGTTATAATCATAAGAATAGTCCCGGGGAGGTGCTATGATTTGAGTATTGACATGCTGGTGCTTCGCCGTGTGGAGCAGGGGGTTCCCTGGGCTTTTACCCTGTGGGAGCCAACATCGGTAATGGTGGTCATGGGCAGAGGCGGGGATCTGCAAAAGGAAGTTCGGCTGGATGTTTGCCATGGGGATCGGGTGCCGGTATTCCGACGGCGGACCGGCGGGGGGACTGTGGTGCTGGGGCCTGGAATGGTGGTTTTTTCCCTGGGGAGAATTGTGGAAAAACCCCTGATTATAAAGGAATATCAGATAGCCATTAACAGCATGCTGGTGGATTTTCTTGATGAACTGGGTATTTCCCCTGTTGCAGTCAGGGGGATCAGCGACCTTTGTATCGGTGATAAAAAGATTCTGGGTTCTGGAATGTTCCGCCGACAGAAACTGCTTTTCTTTCAGGGATCCCTGCTGGTAAGCCCGGATCTCACCCTGATGGATAGATACTTGAAACACCCCCCCAGGGAGCCGGGTTACCGCCGGGGAAGGCCTCATGACAGCTTTGTTACAACCCTTCTCAGAGAAGGCTGGACTCTATCTCCGAAAGAAATCCTCTTGAGCCTCCGCCGTCATCTTGAGAAACATCTCCCGGGGATTCAATGAAGGGGGCACTATATTTGAGTCAGGGTTGTTATTATTTTTGAACTGAATGAAAGATGGTGATGCAGTTGTTTTTCCGGCAACTTATTGCTGTGGTGGCCGGCGGTGGGATCGGTTTTGCCCTGAGTATCCTTACCCGCCGGATGGGAGGCTTCTGAATATTCCTCTGTAACCCATATATTGCCACCATTTTTGGAGGCATCATGGGTTACTATATATCCACCGGCGGTGGATAAAACCCCAAAAAATCAACCGTAAAGCCTTAGTTTTTCCTGTCAAAGGGTTGATGTCAAAGGCGATGGATTCCTCGAAGGATTTCCGCATCGGGAAAAGAACAACCGGCCATGGATTTTTTAATGAAGGACACCATCACCGCAGTTTCGACTCCGCCCGGTGAGGGAGGCATTGGCATTGTCCGTATCAGCGGGCCTGACAGTGTCAGGATTGCCTCGGCCATCCTGCGGGATTCAAAGGGGAGGCCCATGGCCCTCACTCATAGAAGGGTTCATTATGGCAGTGTTCACCATCCCACCACCGGCAGTTTAATAGATCAGGTGATTGTTGCCTTCATGAAATCTCCTCATTCCTACACCACTCAGGATGTGGTGGAAATCAACTGTCATGGCGCTCCGATAATCCTGCATCGGGTGATGGAAGCCCTGACGGAGCTGGGAGTCAGAACAGCCCGTCCCGGAGAATTTACCCAGCGGGCATTTCTGGGAGGTCGGCTGGATCTGGCCCAGGCAGAAGGGGTCATGGATCTCATTCGTTCCCGCACCGACGAAGCCCGGCGGATGGCCATGGATCAGCTTAAGGGAGAGCTGTCCCGCAGGATTAATAATCTCCGGGATGATCTGATGGATTTTCTGATACAGCTGGAGGTCCGCATGGACTTCTGCGAGGAGGATATCTCGCCCCTGTCCGGAGATTACAAGCTCCAGAAGATCAGCAAAATCAAGGGCCAGGTGGATGAACTCCTGGCCACCTTCTCCCGGGGAAGGATATACCGGGAAGGGCTTCGGGCCTGCATTCTGGGCGCACCCAACGCCGGCAAATCAACCTTGTTCAATACCCTGTTAAAATCGGAAAGGGCTATTGTCACTGACATTCCCGGAACCACCAGGGATCGTATCGAAGAAACCGTAAACTTCCGGGGAGTCCCCTTAATCCTTATGGATACCGCAGGCCTACATCACAGCAGGGATCCTGTGGAATCCCTGGGAATTGAAATCACCCGGCAAACGGCCCGTCAAGCAGGGTTGATCCTGCTGGTAATTGATGCTTCAGACCCCCGACTGGATGAATGTGCCGAGTTTTTATCAGGTCTTGATGAAAAGAAGATCCTGATAGTCCTCAACAAGATTGACCTGGGCAATGCCTGTTCAGAGAATCGGCTCTATGGACTGTTTCCCGGCAGGCCTGTGGTGGAGGTTTCCCTTTTAGAGGGGACTAATTTGGAATCTCTCACCGAGGCTCTGGGATCCATCATTCTGGAGGGAAACAGCCCCGAGGCATCAGATGTAATTCTCACCAACGCCCGTCATCGGGAAGCCCTCCTTCGAACCCGACAGGCTCTTGTTTCTGCAGAGGAATCCATCCGCAACGGGATGGCCGATGATTTTATCACCATCGACCTTTCCTCTGCGTTGAACGCCCTGGGAGAAATAACCGGAAAGGTTCTGCATCAGGATCTGATGGAACGGGTCTTTGAGAATTTCTGTATCGGCAAGTAGGGAACTTTTTTTGGCTTTTGGACATTAATTAGAACATCAGACAATTACAGGAGTTTCAATCATGAGCGGAGCAATCGGAATAACTGACATAGCAACAACATTCGGCATCGGGGTTCTCACATTCATATCCCCCTGTGTTCTGCCGATTATACCATCTTATCTTGCATATATTTCCGGCACTTCCTTTGATGATCTCACCGACGAAACAAAAACAGCCCAAATCCGCTTAAAAACCTTCCTCCATTCCCTGATGTTTGTTCTGGGGTTTTCCCTGATATTCATTATTCTCGGGGCCACAGCAACCTTCATCGGCAGTTTTCTAAATGAACATCTAAGTATCATTGTCAAGGTTGCCGGGGCTCTGGTGATTTTCTTCGGCCTCCACCTGGCCGGCTGGGTGCGGATACCCTTTCTGATGCAGGAACACCGCATGGATGTAAAGGAAAAACCCGCGGGCCTGGCGGGGTCTTTTCTGGTGGGACTGGCCTTCGGCGCAGGGTGGACTCCCTGTGTGGGGCCGATGCTGGGCACAGCTCTGGGGCTTGCCTCCACAAAGGACACGGTGACTGCAGGCATCGTCCTTTTGGGTGCTTATGCTTTGGGCATGGGGATTCCCTTTCTCATTGCATCCCTTGCCTTCAACCATTTCCTGGCATATTCCCAAAAAATCAAACGGCACATGGAAACCATCACAAAAGGGGCAGGGATATTCTTAATATTAGTGGGAATCCTGATGGTCACCGGCCTGTTCGCCCCCATCACCATGTGGTTCCAGGGACTGTTTGTGAGGTGACACCGGCTTCTCCCCATTCACCGGCAGGGTTACTCTGATGGTGGTGCCTTCACCTTCCTGGGATTCCACGTGGATCTCCCCGTGGTGAGCATCAACGATTTCCTTCACGATAGCCATCCCCAGGCCGGTTCCCTTGACGTATTGCCGTTTGGATTTGTCCCTGGTGCGGAAAAACCGCTCGAAGAGAAAGGGAAGCTCATCCTTGGCTATGCCGGTGCCGTTGTCGGTGACGACAAAAATCCAGCGGTCATCTTTGATTTCTGTGGATATGTCGATATGTCCACCGCTGGGGGTGTACTTGATGGAGTTGTCAATGAGGTTGATGATTACCTGTTTCAGACGATCCCGATCGCCGTATATCTCTCCGGGAGGCGAAGAAATCCTGTGATGAAGAGTTATTCCCATGCGCCCGGCGTTGGGTTCCATCTGGGCCACAGTTTCTTCCACCAGTTCATCCACCGGGACTGTTTCAAACTCCATGGACAGCTTCCGGCTTCGAAAACGGGACAGCTCCAGGAGATCCTGCACCAGCCGGGTCAGGCGGTCTGTTTCCTTGTCGATGATTTTCAGGGCCTTCTCCGCTGCGGGGTCGGATTTTACCGGCTCATCGTCAATGATGGTATGGATGAATCCCTTGATAATTGTCAGGGGAGTTCGAAGCTCATGGGATATGCTCCCCAGAAAATGGGTGCGGGTTTCTTCAAGACGGCGGAGATCCGTGACATCCCGGATGACCATCATCATACCTCCGGAATCTCCGTGGCCGTATGGCAGAAGATAAAGCCGAAAAACCCTGGGGGGAATGATAAGCTCCCGGGTGAAAAGGGACATCTTTTCACGGCCTTCTTCAAAGAACTCCCGTACTTCCCGGTGAGGCCACAGCTCCCACAGGGGCCGTCCTGTGGCCTTGTCACAGGGGACTTTCAGGGCATCCCCCGCGGCTTCGTTTAAAAACAACACTCTTCCGTCGTGGGACAGGGCAATGACGCCTTCGGGCAGGGCAGTTAGGAGGGCGTTAATTTTTTCTTTTTCCCCGGTTATCTGATCAATATCCTGGCGGATTTTCTCTGCCATGTAATTGATGCCGTCGGAAAGGGACCTTATCTCATCCTGTCCCCGGTAGTCCACTGTAGCGGAGAAATCCCCCGATGCGATTCTTTCTGTGGCTCGTTGAATATCAGTTATGGGGCGGACAAGGTTTCTGGCAACAATTATGGATATGAGCAGGGTCACTGCCAGGGATATGCCGATGGCCCACAGCAGAAGCCGATTGAGTCCTTCATATGTGGCATCGATATATCCCACCCAGCTGGTGAGAATCAGGCTTCCCAGTTTCATCCGGGAAATACTGCTGATGATGGGAATTGCAATCTTCAGGGATCGGCCTTCAGGCCCTGAGTCATACCAGTAGAAACGTTGTTCTGTTTCTGTGGAGCTTACTTTTTCCTGATTCATGACCTGGGAGCTGGCCACCAGAACACCGTCGGTGTCATAGACCCTTATGCGGTAAACATCCCGGAGAGGTTCCCGGTTTATCACCATTGATGCAGCCCGGGAAAGATCCGGGTCATGGGAAAGCTCGATTTCCATGGAAGTAGCCAGCTGAGCGCCGATTTTGCTGAAGCGGTTCTGATAATTCTCGATTTTTTCATCGAGATTCTGGGCACTGGCGGATATGGGCACAGATATGTCCACCGCACCCATATATGGTTCGTATATATCCTCGGTCTGAGGGCGAAAAATGGTCCATGTGCTGTGGATGAAAATAAGGTCTTCTGTGCTCCTGGCCTGCCAGAATATACTGGTTTCCTCCATGTATGGAGTGGCAGGGAAAAGCTGGGCCAGTCGGTTTCCCCCGGGGGAGAGATTGCCCACATTCCGTTCCCGGGAATCCGCCACAAGGTATCCATCCACCGAGTAAACCTGAAGTCTTTTGCCCATTTCGCCGGAATAGCGGTCTGCAATGATCTCTCCCTGGCCGGCAATGTTGCCCGGCCCAGAAACCATAGCACTGATAGCTCCCGCCACCACGTCGGCCTGGGTGAAGGTTTCCCGGATTCTGCTGTCTTCCAGGACCTGTTTCATCCGCAGGCTGAAGAAAGTCCCGGTGACTGCCATAGACAGGATAATAACAAAGAAATATGATAAAATCAGCTTGGTGCGGATACTCTTGAGCCAGTTGGATTTCAATTTAACTCCCGCCATCCGGGGTGTGAATCAGGCTGACCTGTCCTTGGAAACATCCACAAATTTGTAGCCCTTTCCCCATACGGTCTGAATGCAGTTAGAAAGAGGCTTGCCCAGTTTTTCCCGGATATACTTGATATGAACATCCACGGATCGGTTGTCCACATATTCATATCCCCATACTTCCCGCAAAAGCTCCTCCCGGGAGAAAACCTGATCCGGAGTGCAGGCGAGAACCAGTAACAGGTCAAACTCCTTGGGAGCAAAGTCGATGAGCTGATCTCCCTTCCAGGCCTTACGGCGGAATATGTCCAAGGTCAGGTTCATCACCTGAACCTTCTGCCGGTTCAGCTTCCGGGATGCTTCAAACCGACGGAAGATGGCATTGATCCTGGCCACCAGTTCCTTGGGGTTGAAAGGTTTCACCACATAATCATCAGCCCCCATTTCGAGGCCGATAATCTTGTCCATATCTTCATCCCTGGCGGTGAGCATCACCACGGGAACATCCGAGGTGCTTCGCAATTGCTGGCACACTTCAAACCCGTCCATATCTGGCATCATTACATCCAGCAATACCATCTCCGGGGATTCAGCCTTAAATTTTCTCAGGGCTTCTTCTCCGGAGCCGGCAGTCACCACCAGGAATTCTTCCTTTTTAAGGATCGATTCGAGAAATTCTACGATATTCTCTTCGTCGTCCACCACCAGGATTTTCTTGCTCATGGCAGTTCCCTTCTCTGTTTGCAACTAATCGATGATCTCCACATCTCCGCTTTTGTCCACCGAGGCCAGAGAATAATAAGGAGTGATGTTAAATACTATATCCCGGTCGATGCCTGCCCGTTCTGATACCACCAGGGTTGCGCCCCGGGCAACTCTGGATGTCTGATCCAGTACCGGCACGAATTTTTGAACACTCTGACCATCCTCAGTTACAATTCGAAGCTCCCATGCCTTTATCTGCAGGATCATCAACTCCGGGTTTTCACTGCCGATGGTGGTGGTTATCTCCATCCTGAAACCCCGGTCATCCTCCAGCCCCTTTTTTTCGATCTCCGCCTTTTCCCCTTCCCTGACCTTGGTGGAGTGCCTCGCCAGAATATCGAACTGTCGGGCGGTGACAGATTTCATTCCATATTCAACCTTCAGTTGAATCATTCTTGGGCCGGCTTCCTCTGCCAGGGCAACTTGTCCTCCAAGGCCAGAAAGCAACAATACCAGAGCAAACAGAATCATTTTCCTGTATGTTTTCACAATCATCAACCCCCGTCATACATTTTCATCGTCATTGTTTTCTATCCTTGACCAGGTTTATCCTTTGATTTTATCCGAAAAGCGTCTGTTGCTCCACAATCGGCGGAGGTTTCAGGCCAAAATACCGGAAGGCTTCCGGTGACGCTGTCCGTCCCCTGGGGGTTCGACAGATTAGGCCCATCTTGAGAAGATAAGGCTCGCAAATCTCCTCGATATTGTCCGGCTCCTCCTGAACATAGGCTGCCAGAGTGTCAAGCCCCACAGGACGGCCGTTGTAACGTTCCACCAGACACTCCAGGATTCGGCGATCCAGCTGATCCAACCCGTATGCGTCGATGCCCATCCGTTCCAGGGCATGGTTTGCAATGGCTCCGTCAAGAATACCGGATCCCAGGACCTGGGCATAATCCCAGACCCTCCGTAACAGGCGGTTGGCCACACGGGGAGTCCCCCGGGAGCGCCGGGCCACTTCCAGAGAGCCTTCGTCTTTGATGTTGATCCCCAGAATCCCCGAGGATCTGAGAATGATCTTCTGGATGTCCTCCTGAGAATAAAATGAAAGATTGAACTGTATCCCAAAACGTCCCCGCAGGGGAGAACTGATCATCCCGCCTCTGGTGGTTGCTCCCACCAGAGTGAACCTGGGCAGGGGAATCCGACGGGAACGGGCATTTGTCCCCCGGCCCATGATCCGATCGAAGACAAAATCCTCCATGGCGGGATACAGGATTTCTTCCACCACCCGGGTCAGGCGGTGAATCTCGTCGATAAACAGCACATCCCCTTCCCGGAGGCTTTTGAGCAATACCAGCAGATCGATGGGACGCTGGATGGCAGGCCCCGAGGTGGTCTTGACCGAAGCTCCCATCTCCCGGGCGATGCACAGGGACAGGGTAGTTTTCCCCAGCCCCGGAGGGCCGTTGAGAAGAACATGATCCAAAGCCTCTCCCCGCATCCGGGCTGCCTGAATAAAAACCCCGATATTTTCCTTCACATCATCCTGACCCACATAATCTGTCAGGCTTTCTGGACGCAGGCGGTTTTCCGACAGGCGTTCTTCTTCTCTGGCACCGGCGCCGATTATGCGATCATCCTGATCCCTGTTACCCAATGTCATCATCCCCCCGTGCCATAACGCTGAGGGCCTCGGACAGAGCACTGTCAAGATCCCCCGGAGCATCCCCCATCCTTCGGCGGACTTCCTCCATCACCAGGGCAACTTCTCCGGGAGTGCTCCCCAGCCCCGAGAGAATGTCTTCCAACTCTCCGTAGGCATCATCAGGCACATCGCCGTCACTGCCTAATTTTTTTACTTTCTCCTGCAATTCCATAACAATTCGGGATGCCACCTTGTGTCCCACTCCGGGAATCCGGGTCAGGGCTTTCACATCCCCCCGGAGAATGTCTTTTATCAGCCTTGCTCCGGAAGCGTGGGAGAGTATCTTCATGGCTCCTTTGGGACCTAACCGGGGAATATTCAGCAGAAGCCGGAAGAATTCCCGATCCATGGTGTTCTGGAATCCGAAAAGGCGGATATCATCCTGGCTGACAATGGTCAGGGTGAAGATTTCCATCTCCAGACCCTGGCGCACCTGATTCCCCAGAAGCCGGCCCGGCATGAAGACTCCGTATCCCACGCCTCCCACGTCAATCACTGCCATCTCTCCGTCAACATGAACGATTATCCCTTTCAGGCGGTATATCATATAACTAACCTCAAATCTTCTTCCAGATTTCCCAGAACTTCGGCTGAACCACCGGCGGAGCCACCTGCCGGTTCAGATACCACCACCAATGGGTCAGGGGAGGATCGTTGACAATCTGGTACTGCTTGAAATTTTCATAGCCCACTTCCCGAACATATATGGGAGCCTTGGCCCGAAGCTCCAGGTCAATCTTAACGATTATCTCCCAGTAAGGACGAAGGGTGATGGATTCCTCGTATTTGAGCATGTCCAGAACTTCCTGTATATCGTCCCGGAAATACCCCAGATTTGCTGCAGCCAGGCCGTTTCGTCCGATGTTGGACACATAGTGGTGGTATTGCTCGATGGACTCTTCCAAAAACTCCAGCAGATCATCAAACTTTCCCGCCACAGCAGGCTCCCGGGGAGTTTGCACCGGGGCCGGGGCCGATTCCCCGGCAAATTCACCGGAAATCCCGATGATCATCTTCTCGCCGGCAGGTTCATCCTGTCCTGGTATGTTTCCGCCGGGCCGGTGGGGAACCCGGCCATGGATCTTTGCCGCCTGGCGGTTTAATATGGCTGCCATGTCCGCTGCCGATTCCCTGGGAGCTGAAGACCCAGATGAAGTCCTGACAGAGTTTCCCTGGGCAGAAGAATCCCCGGAGAGTCCCTGCAGATCCTTGAAAGCCTTCAGCCCGTAACCGGGAAGCTCAAAGACCACCCCTGACGGGTCTTCCTCCTCTTCCTTCTGAGGGTTGAGTATCTCCTCCTGAACCCCCTCGGTGAGGATGGGAATCCCTTCGAAATCATCAGGGACCGATATTTCCAGCTCTTCTTTTGGAACTCCCTGAAAACTGCCGTTGTCCATGTGTTTCAATACCTGCAATATCCTTTGCCGATATTATTCTATCGAAGAACTTCATTGCCTTTTTTTGTCAGCTTCCAAGACAGGAACGGGAAGGGTATTTTTCCGCCATAGAAAAATATAACCCCACCGGTGACAGAAACCTGCCGGTTCTGGAGGATTCCTTGGGAATATTCATCAAAATCGCCTGGCGAAATATCTGGCGCAACCGGCGCAGGTCCGTGCTGATAATTGCCGCCATTGCTTTTTCCGTTGCTCTGTCCATATTCAGTCTGGCTATCGGCGACGGCGTCTATGATATGGCCATCCGCAACACCCTAAAACTTCACCACGGGTATATCCAGATTCAGGAGAAGGGCTACCAGGATGACCCTTCGGTGGAGATGGTTTTTGAGTATTCCGACGAGATAAAAAAACTGGCAGAGTCGAATCCCCTTATAACCGCTGTATCTCCCCGACTGCAGAACGGCGCTCTCATCGGCACCGGCAACAGCTCCACCGGAGGAATGGTGGTGGGGATCGACCCGGCAGGAGAAAAAAAACTCACCACCCTTCACCGGAAGATTGTCCGGGGTAAATACCTCCACCGGGAGTCATCGGCAGAATGCATCATCGGCGAGAGGATGGCGGAAAATCTTGGGGTTGATTTGGGATCCCCTCTGGTGATCCTCACCCAGGGGGTTGACGGCTCCACCGGGGCTGTCCGGTTCACCGTCACCGGGATATTTCGAACAGGAATCGACGAGATGGATCGAACATTGGCCTTTGTGAATCTCCCGGATGGAGATCAGCTCCTGAACTCCTACGGGATGATTCATGCCCTGGTGATAAATGTCAGCAATCCACGGCAGGTGGAGGAAGTGGTCAGTGATCTTATGTCCCGCATCCCCGGTGAGAGCCTTGAAGTGGTTGACTGGAAGAAGCTGATTCCCGGTCTGTTGGAGTTCAGCGAGCTGGACAAGGCTTTCAGCCATATTTTTCTCGGGTTGCTGATGCTGGTGGTGATATTTGGTGTGCTTTCGGCGATTTTTGCTGCCATCCTTGAGAGAACCCGGGAAATCGGCCTTATGCTGGCCCTGGGCACAAGACCGGAACAGGTGGTGCTCATTGTTCTTCTGGAATCCCTTATCTTGACGGCCACCGGAGTAATCATCGGTCTGGGGATCGGCCTGGCGGTAACCGGATATGTGGTGGCAAACCCCATCAACATGTCCGCGGACTATGAGCCGATGATGGAGCACTTCGGCATGGAAAACAAGCTGTATGCAGCCATATATCCCGGCAAGGTCCTGCTGGCCTGCGGTTCAGTGATATTCTTGTCCCTGCTGTTTTCTCTCTATCCCGCAATCAAGGCGGCATCCCTGAAGCCCGACAAGGCCCTTAGAAGCATGGAATGAGGCAGTGGAAATGATCTATGTCAAAATTGCCTGGCGGAATTTAATCAAGCATCCCCGGAAAACTCTTATTCTGGTTATGGCTATCGCCATCGGTTTTTTTTGTATTTCCTTCTTTCTGGGCCTGATTAACGGGTTCTATGTGAGGATGGTGGAAAACGCTGTGGATACCAGCCTGGGGCATCTTCAGATTAACCACCGGGAATTCCGCCAGAAGCAGGATGCCCAGTATTTTATCGAAAATCCAGAAGAGATCATCGAAATTGTAAAAAATACGCCCCACATCACCGGTTATTCCTCCAGGGTCCTGGTTCAGGGAATGGTTTCCAGCCCGGAGAAATCCCACCATACCATGATCACCGGGATTGATCCCGTGCAGGAACTGGCCGTCACCAGAGCGCTGACAGACCTGGAGCGGGGCGAGGCGGTGTCTGCCGAGGATATGGAAGGGATACTCCTGGGCAGGGCCATGGCGGAAAGCCTGAAGGTTGATCTTGACGACAAGGTGGTAATCATGATCCATAACCTGGAGGGAGAAATGGAAGGGGCGGCATTCCGGGTAAGGGGAATATTCAAGGCTCCCACATCGGATTTTGAGAAAATCAATGTATATATATCCATAAACCAGGCCCGCAGTTTGCTGAAACTGCCGGCACAGGATGGAATCCACCAGATAGCCCTTCGGGTGGATGATGCGGGACATATTGATGAATCCGCAGAGCATCTTGCAGGAGCCATTGAGGATTCCCGGATACTGGTGGAAACATGGGCACAGCTGGAACCACTGCTGGCCCAGCAGATAGAAATGACCTCCTCGTCGTCGTGGTATTTATACGGCATCATAATCATCGCCCTTGCTTTTGGCATCATCAATTCCTTCATGATGGAGATATTTGACCGGATAAAGGAATTCGGCATCATGATGAGCCTGGGCACCAGACCCGGCAGTATATTTTTGATGCTCACATGGGAGGCGTTTTTTTTGGGAGTGCTGGGAGTCATTGCCGGCAGTGGCCTGACCTTTGCAGTGGCCGGGTGGATCTTCCGCTGGGAGCTTGATTTTTCACGATTTGCCCAAGGAATGGATCATTTCGGCTTCAGCACTGTAGTTCCCCTGATTATTACCCGGGAGGATATAATTACCACCTGCATATACATCATCATTGGCGTAGTGGCATCGGCGGTGTATCCGGCAATCCGGGCAGCCCGTTTCACTCCTGTGGAGGCCATCCGCCATGTCTGACAAACTCCGCCGACATAAGAAAGGAACCGCCTATGAGTCTTCTTGAAATAGTCAACATCCACAAGACATACACCACGGGAAAGGTGGAAACTCCCGCTCTGAGGGGAATTGACCTGTCTATTGAAAAAGAGGAATTCACCGCAGTGGTGGGGCCGTCGGGATCGGGAAAAACCACCCTGGTGAACCTCATTGGTGGCCTTGACACTGCCGATGAAGGGAAAATCATCCTGGAGGGCCGGGAGATAACAGATTTGTCCCAGAAGCAGTTGTCAGACATACGTCTGCGGGACATCGGCTTTGTTTTTCAGGCATATAATCTCATCCCGGTGCTCACCGCAGTTGAAAATGTTGAGTATGTGATGCTCCTTCAGGGAGTTCCCCGGGAGAAACGCCGGGAAATAAGCCGGGGAATCCTGGAAGAAGTGGGCCTGGGGGACCTTTTTGTCAAGCGTCCCAACGAAATGAGCGGTGGCCAGCAGCAGAGGGTTGCCGTGGCCCGGGCCATTGCATCTCATCCGAAGCTGGTACTGGCCGATGAACCCACGGCAAACCTCGACTCCAAAACCAGCGGGGATCTCATCGAACTGATGCAACGCCTGAACCGGGACAAAAAGATCACTTTTATCTTTTCCACCCATGACCGCCAGGTGATGAACAGCGTCCGCCGGGTGGTAAAACTCAAGGATGGAATGGTGGTGGATGATGGAAAGAACAACCCGGACAAATAAACCTTTGGCGGGGATATTTCTCCTCCTGCCGATGGTTCTGATGGTTCTGATGTGTCTTTCCCCGGCAGTCGCCGACAACGGAACCCCCGAAAAAAATTCCCCCTTGCGGTTCAATCTCAAGGGGCAGGCAACTTCCCTGTGGGTCTTCATGTCCGGGGATAACCCCAAGCAGGATTACACCCTCAATCAGAACCGCCTGCGTCTTGAGCAGGACACCTTTTTTCAAGAGAAACTCCACCTGAAACTTATCTGGGATCTGGAAGGATTCACCGGCAACTACACCGATACAACCATGTGGAAACATGGCTGGAATCCCCAGCAGGACTCCTTCTGGAATCTGACCGGGGGAAAATCTCCGGGAAAGGGATTGTTCCTTCGTCACAGCCTTCACCGGGCATATCTGACCCACGATTCTTCCTTTGCCCGGTTTTACGCTGGCAAACAAAGAATCGCCTGGGGTGTGATGCGCTACTGGCGACCCACGGATATTTTCAACTCGGAAAGTCCCCTTCAAATCGAAGCAGGAGAACGAACGGGAATTGATGCCCTGAGGATAACTGCTCCCCTGTCAGGAGCTGATGGTGAATTTGTATATGCTCCTTCCCGGAATCCCGGCGGACAGACAACCGCGGGGAAGTTTCATTTTACTGTGGGAGATTACGACATATCCTTCATCGGCGGGACCCTTCAGAGAAACCAGCTGGCAGGCTTCACCTTTGACGGTTATGTGGGGGACGGGGGGTTTCGGGGCGAGATGCTAAGGATCCGGCCATATGATGGAAATCCATACTACATCTGGGCCATCGGCGGGGATTACACTTTTCCCGGCCCTCTGACAGTGACTGGCGAATATCTTTCCAACGGAGGCGCTGGCACTGGCAGTGCGGTGAATCCCCTGCTTCCCGGCAGTGGAATCCTGCAGACCTTGGGACGAAGTTTCCTGAGCCTGGGAGTTGACTATCAGTTCACCCCTCTTATCACCGGAAGTCTTTTTACATCCCATGACTTCGATGGCTCCACCACTGCCATATCTCCCAGGGCCAACTGGAACTACAAAAAAAATGTGGATCTGTCCGCAGGAGCAGTGATTCCCCTGGGCAGTGAGGGCGGGGAATACTCCCGGAGTCCCCGGACAGTCTTTTTTCAGATGAAAAGATATTTTTAAACAGGAGAGCTTATGAAGATCGAATTTTCCCCCATCGGAACTGTCAGGTCACCCCTGAAAACTACCGGAGAAGCCCCCCGGCATCACTCAGTATCAAGGGTTGAAGGGATCATCGAGGTCAACCCGGACCTGGCGGATGGATTGTTCCGCATCGGTGAACGAACCCATCTGGTGGTGCTTTTTTATTTCCACAGTATGACAGGGCCGATCCCCCTGCGCCAGGAGCCACCAACAGGAAGCGGAGAGAAGGGAGTTTTCTCCACATGCTCACCCCGCAGACCCAACCCCATCGGGATGGATATTGTGGAACTTGTCCGGGTGGAAGGGAACCTTCTCCACGTCAGGAACATCGACATGATTGACGGCACACCGGTGCTGGACATCAAGCCCTTCAAGATAGAAGATCTGACCGGCTTATGAGAAATAATTGTTTTAACTTTTCCTGCCCCATTTGAAACTGGGGGTTTAGATTCTTGGAGAACCTTTTTCTTGGAAGAAAAAAGGTTCTCCAAACCTCTCCAAA
>CAYNGH010000036.1:0-19082 GCA_964396845.1 uncultured bacterium
TTGAGTTTTCCTAAAACACATTTCTATCAACTTTCTACTTTGAGTAACTCCTGTTCGAAATGTTTTATAAGCTGGAGTATCTTTTATTGTCCGGTTTTATCGTGACATAATCTGAAGACGGAGGGTTGTTGCCTTCAGTTGAAGAATTATTTCTTCTGAAGAAATTGCTTTCCGGGAAAACCCCGGGGTATTTTGCAAAGAAGGTTAAAAATTATGCACAAGTGCATGTTCTGTGATCACCCTGTGCCCCAGGGCACCCGCTATTGTCCCCGTTGCGGAGCGGAAACCGGCGACGGGTCTATAGCTCCGGGAGAAGGCAATATTGTGGCTGCGCCGGAAAACCTCCTTGACGAGGAATTTCACGATTCCTCCGGTACTTCTCCAACTGGATCAGGGCCGTCCAGTCTTGCAGATGTTAAAACCAGCGGGAACGATTTTTTTATCCCCTCCAAATGCCTCAGCGATCCTGCCAAACTGCCCATGATAAGGGGCTGGAACTGGGGAGCTTTCCTGTTCAGCTGGATCTGGGCCATAGGCCATGGACTCATCGGAATTGCTCTTCTGACATTCTTTTTCAGCAGTCCTCCCTTCGGGCTGATAGCCATGGTTCTTCTGGGCCTTTATGGCAATGAACTGGCCTGGAAAGCAAGATATTACCGATCCGTGGAGGAGTTTCGGGCACAGCAGGACAAATGGACAAAGGGCGCGTTTCTTTTGATGTTCTTTTTTATTGGCATGATTTTTCTAATTGCCATCATAGGCTCTTTCAGTTAATTCGGGGCTGAATATCAGCGGTGGCCCTCTCTGGGCAGAACACCGGAAATACAGGAGGAAATCAAACTGGCCTTATCAGGAATGGATATTTTTAAACTGCTTCCCCGGACCAACTGCCGGGAATGCCAATCTCCCACATGCCTGACCTTTGCCATGAAAGTGGCCGCGGGAAAGGCATCCCACCGGGACTGCCCCCATCTGTCCCAGGAATCAGCGGAGAAGCTCGATGAAATGATGCTCCCCCCCATTGTGAGCTTCAACCTTTGCCGGGGAGATGTGAGATTCACCGCGGGAGGGGAAAAGGTCATATACCGCCATGATGAATCTTTCTACAATCCCACCGGGGTGTTTATTGAATTACCTTCGACAATTTATGGTGACGCTATAGAAGAGAGTATCGATGAGATCTGTGGCCTGAGTTTTCAGCGGGTGGGCCAGGAATTGCGGGTTGACGGCATCGCCCTGACTGATGATGACAGTGAGGGATTCATTCCCCTTCTGGAGAAGGTTGCCGGAGAATCCGCCATGCCCTTGCTGGTGCGTAGCTTCAGGGATGCCGTGGTGGAATCGGTTCTCTCCCTGGATGAGCCGGGGGGGGTGATACTTTTAACAACTCAGGAAACTGCCGGCGTTCACCAGGAGTCAATCAAAAAGTCGGGCATATCCCTGGCCCTTAGGGCCGAGAATATTGACGAGGCTCGAAACAGGGGGAAGTTCTTCCGGGAAGCCGGCATAAGCCGGGGCTTTATTGCTCCCGTAGGGGACAGTTTTGCCGGCATTGTGGATATTCTTTATTCCTGCCGTCTGGAACCTCTAACCAGGGGTAATCGGGATCTGGGCTTTCCTGTGCTGATATGGCCGGAGCCTGGCCCGGGCCGATTGTTGCAGTGTGCCGGCGCCCTGATGAAATATGCATCGGCAGTAGTCACCGACACCACTGACCCTTCCGATATATTGCCCCTGCTGACCCTTCGCCAGAACATATTCACGGACCCCCGGCGGCCCATTCAGGTAGAGGCGAAGCTTTATGCCATGGGAGAGCCTCATTCTGATTCCCCGGTATTAATCAGCACAAATTTCTCCCTCACTTATTTCACCGTGGCCCAGGAAATCGAAGCCTCCAGGATTCCCGCCCATCTTCTCATCATTGATACCGACGGGACATCGGTTCTGACTGCATGGTCTGCGGATAAGTTCAATCCCGAAACTGTCAGGAAAGCTATCAATGATTCAGGCATCTTTGACGATGTTTCTCACCGTCAGCTGATTATTCCGGGATATGTCCATATGATGAAGGAAGAGTTGGAGGAGGCCACGGGGCTTTCGGTGTTATGCGGGCCAAGGGAAGCCTCGGGGATTCCGGAATTTTTACGGCGATGGCTCCCCCCGACAGATGTCAGTAGCAAGAGGTAGATAATGATTAACAACCGGGACAAGGAAAAAGAAGACAGGCAATTTCAGGTAAAATTTCTCCCCAGAAACAGGATTGTGAGTATCCCCGAGGGCACCAGCATCCTGGAGGCAGCCCGGCTGGCAGATATTCCCCTGATGGCTGATTGCGGTGGGGTGGGCCTGTGCGGTAAATGTCTTGTCCGCCTGACATCGGGAAAAATCCACGGAGGGGATTCCCTGCCTCTTTCCGCCCAGGAGTTGGGTCAGAATTTCATTCCCGCCTGCACATCATATCCCATGGGGGATGTGTCGGTAACGGTTCCAGAAAAAAGCCTGGCACTTGGTGTTCACTGGGGTTTGAAGGGGGCCGGCTGTGTTCCTATGAAGGAAACCCCGTGGAAACTTTCTCCTCTGGTAACAAAATACTATGTGGAGATGGAGCCTCCCAGCGTCGGGGACAACATGAACGATCTGGATCGTTTATCCCTGGCGCTCCGCAAAAAAACCGGCATCGGTGACTTCACCATCAATTTCAAGGCACTGTGGAAACTGCCGGAAATTCTTCGCCGTGCCCGTTGGCAGGTCAGTGTTGCGGTGGATCACTCCTGTTCGCCTCCTTCAATAATGACCGTGGAGATGTACGACACCACCCAGGAGAATTACGGCATTGTCATCGACATAGGTACAACCACCATCGAAGGAGCTTTAGTTGACATTTCCACCGGAGAAATCCGCTATTACACATCGGGGGCCAATCCCCAGGGAAAATATGGCACCGACATCATATCCCGGCTCAAATTCGCCTCCCGGGACAACGGCCTTCTGGTATTGAATGACATCATAATGGACAAGATGAACGAGATCCTCATGGAGCTAATCATTGAAGGGGACATCTCCCGGGATCAGGTTTATTCCATTGTGCTTTCCGGGAATACTGTCATGATCCATTTTCTGCTGGGTCTTGACACCGATCCGATTCTGAAGCATCCTCAGACTCCCGGGGCCCTGGTGTTTCCCACATACCGGGCGGGAGAGCTTAACCTGTATGCCCATCCCGATGCTCCCGTGTATATTACTCCCGGGGTCGGCACATATGTGGGGGGAGATTTGATTTCCTCGTTGATTTACACTGGAATGCCCGACGGAAACTTTATTCTGACAGACATTGGCACCAACGGAGAAGTTGCTCTGGTGAGTGACGGGCTGGTAATCTGCGCCGCCACATCTGCAGGGCCTGCCTTTGAAGGCGGAGGAGTCAAATGGGGGATGCCTGCGGTATCCGGGGCCATCAACCGGGTATATTTCAGTCGAACCCACAATGATTTTTCCATTGTCACCATCGACAACCTTCCTCCCAGGGGCATTTGCGGCACCGGCCTTATCGATGTGATGGCCACTCTCTTCAGAACCGGTTTTATTGATCGCAAGGGAAAATTCCGGGGCCGGCGCAAGACATCAAGGATAAGGGCTTCAGGTGGCATGGAGGAATTTGTTCTGGCCTTCTCGCCGGGTGAAGAAGAGGTAATATCCATCACAGAACAGGACATCGACTATATCATCAAGTCCAAGGGCGCTCTTTATGCTGGTTTCAGCTTCCTCATGAAACGATTCGGCAGAGAAGAGAAATCCATTGACGGCTTTTATATTGCCGGTGCTCTGGGAGGACTTCTGGATGTGGAAAACGGCATCACCATCGGCCTTTTCCCGGACATCGACCGGGACAGATTCCATTTTCTGGGCAACGGATCTCTTCATGGGGGCCGGATTCTGCTGTTGTCGGGAGAAGCCCGGAACAAGGCCCTGGATATTGCCCGCAGTGCTGCATATTTTGATCTGTCCAACGAGTCGGAATACATGAACAGCTACACTTCGGCATTGTTTCTACCCCATACGGACCTGAACCGTTTCCCCTCGGTGACCATGGAGCTTCAGACTGCCCGGCGCTGATCCCTGGCCAGGTATTCGATTCCCCTTTCTCCCACAAACCGGACAGGGTGATATTCACCATTGATAAATAGTGAAGGACAGACTTCGAAGGGGTGGGAGCTCATTACAATCTCTGTTCCTGACAGGGTGCGGGCAAAAAGATAAATCTCCCCGGCAGTTTCCTGTTGTCCTTCAACAATAAAAGCCGGGGCCTGACCGGGATGATAAAACAGCTTCAAGGATCTTGTTGTGGGGTTTTCTTCCTTCATATCGGCAGGCTCCGGCCATCGGCGATATTCCTGAAGGTGATCCCTCCAGTAGCCCTCCAGGGTATCCATCACAGGCTTGTCCTTTGATGATGAATAGTGGGCAAAGGTCAGGACTCCATTGTTTCCTTCTCTGATGATGATGCCGATGTGGGTGGAGTCATCTTCCGGCCCGATGCCTGCGGGGGGCACTGCATCGTAGGTTTCCTTGAAAATCACCAAATCCCCCACATGGGGTTTCTCCACCGGTGATGACTGATCTATAAGCGACGGGACCCAGCCGGGAGATTCTATCTTTTCGGTCCACCCTGCCCGACCCAGGGCTTCTGTCACAAAAAATGCACAGGCGGGACGCAGGGGAGGTTCATAACCTTCATCCACCATCTCAATGGCGGCAACAGCTATCATTCTGTTAAAATTTTCCATCGCCAGCCTCCCTGTTTGTCTGTATTTTTTCCCGATTCTGACTTGACATGCGGTTGGTTTTTCCGTCGTTTCCAGAGGATGAAAGAAACATTGCCGTTAACTGATTGGCTTCATCCAGGGACTGGCGAACATCTAAGAGGCATTCCCGGAAATGTTCTCCCAGGCGGAAATTGGATCGCTCAAGACGATTCCCCAATCGGTCATTGGCCTTTTCAATCCTTTCCCCCAGGGATGAATCAGAAACTTTAATCGCCTGGGCCAGTTCCCGCAGGGCTTCCGCCCGTTTCTCCTCCTGTCGATCCAGCCTCTCCATCATACTTGGGAGCATTTGGAAGAGCTGTTTCACCAGCCATGCGATGCCTGTCAGGATCATGGCCAACACTCCCACTGCCACGGTCTGGTTGGTGAGAGTTGCTGTAGTTGTCTGTCCTAAAAACATAATTGTTCTCCTTATCCTGCTAAAATCGGGTATGTCGCCGTATTCGCCTGATTCCGCCAGTTCACGCAGAAAAACTTTCCGTATGGCCGTAATGTCATAGACCCGGTGATCCATCCCTCGTCGGGTCGGAAATACCAGTATGGCGATTCCTCCCCGTCCCGGGACATGTCCCAGATGGCGATATACCCCCGGTTGCTGGCATTTCCCACCTGCCCATCCTTGGCAGCGATATAGTAATGATCATCAGTAAGAAAACCCAGAGAAGGCCCGCCAAACATCCATGCTTCCAGAGTGGCGGATCGGGAAGCGATCCTGTCATAGGTGTCGTCATACACATCCCATTTCAGCAGGGCCATCCCACCGCCGGACGGGTGCCACTCCCACTCGATGCGGTAGCCATAGTCATTGTTGCTGGCGTTGAACGCTCCGTCCCCCCAACCGGAGCCGGCGGGGATCATCTCAGCGGCCAGCGGAGGGGATCCCCCCCGATAAATATAATCCACCCCGCCGGAATTATAGTGCCAGAAGTGATAGTGCCCCATCTTTCGTGTCGAAGGCATCAGCATCCGACCGGTAGAATCGGAAGGGCCGGCAGAGTTCACATAATAATATGTCGGCGAACCCGGCGGGCCACCAGAGGCATATGTCATACATGAGTTATGGCCTGTAACCACAGGGTATCCCCAGGCAAATAACTGCTGAACATCCGGCTGGCCAGGGTAATTCGGCACAATGGGAGCCTGAATCGTCCAACTATTGGAGCCACTCATGGACATCCCGCCATAGAACACCCGATCGCTGGAGTGACCAAAGGCCAAATAATGTGGCCACAAGGCTTTCTCCTGATACTCGATGGCCCCGCCATATAAATCTGCAATATGATTCAAGCTGTCGCTGAAGGGATCAACTGAATACCATTCACTTCCAGTGCAATAATACACCGTGCTGTTGTGGACGAAATGCTGGGTGGCGTCATATCCGATGGCGTTCCCCTCGATGGTAGGAGTCGAAACATAATCGCTCATATCGCCGTCGGAGGTGCAGGTGTAGGTTCGTTTCAGGCCGAATAGATAATTCCCGTCGCAATAACAGGGCTTTTCATCGGCGTCAAACTGGTGAATGATAGTATCTGACGATCCCGGCGCAGGAAGATTCGCCACGGTCACCCCTTCCAGCCAGCGGGTTCCCATGGAGTTATTGCCCCTTTCGCTGAGGTATGGCGACCAGACCAGGGACACCGGCGGAGTAACACTGGCCCGGCCTGCCCGGTAACCGGGGGAGATGATCACCGGGGAATCAGTGTTCAGGAAGCCGATAGTCACCGTCTGCCCGTCGAAGTATTGATCCCGTGGCCGTGATGCGGGCACCATGCGGAAGGGATGTGGCCCGCCGACACTGACATCATACAGGCCGTATGTCGGAGTCCCGTCGATGGTGCCCCGGATTATGTCGCCCTTACGAAACATATTGCCCTCCCACCGAATACCCCGGCCTGCCGATGACCACCGGTGTGTCGTCATCGATGTAGCAGACCAGCAGATCATCGCCCGATTCGTATGCTCCGCTGTCTGACGGGACTGAGGGAATGTTCTGCCCGGTGCCGGCGGATACGGTCTGGAGGCCGTAAGCAGACCCGGCGGATTTTCCTATATTCAATACTGGTTTACGTCTGGACACTGTTACCTCCTTGACATTGCCGTCCTTATGTTATATAATTTTATTCATACATCCCCGGGAGTTTTATCTCCCGGCCCAACGGTCTTGCAAAAGGCCGTTTCTGTTTTATTGAATGAATCGAGTCATTTTTTACATAGACGGTTTTAATCTTTATTATGGGTTAAAATCTAAGAGCTGGAAAAAGTATTACTGGCTTAATATTGAAGATTTGTGTAAAAGGCTCTTATCGAAATACGAAAATAGAAAAATTGAGGAGATTCAATATTTCACGGCTCGGATAAAATCCCCGGCAGACAAGGTCAAACGCCAGTCAGCCTATCTGAAAGCTTTGAGTTCTCTGGACAATGTCAGAATCATTGAGGGCAGATATTATGAAAACACCGGAACTTGTTCAAGTTGTGGCTTTCATTATCGAATCGCCAAGGAGAAAATGACCGATGTTAACATTGCAATGAATCTTTCCTTTGATTGTTTTCTCCATCGGTTTGACACGGCTTATGTAATATCCGCTGACAGCGACTACGTTCCGATAATCAGAAGAATCAGAGATACCTTTAAAAATAAGAAAGTTGTTATTGCATTTCCTCCCGGCAGAAGTTCCAATGCTCTGAAAAAAACCAGCTCTGCATATTTTCAACTTTATGAAGTTGACTTGAGAAACAGTCAATTTCCAACGACCATCTTGACCAAGTTGGGGAATACTATTCACCGTCCAGATTCTTGGTCATAACAATCACCTTTCATACTCCACCACCTCCAGGGTGTCTGCGCCGTCGGGGCCTTGTATAGATGTGGTTATGCTCTCGATGTTGAAGATGCCCGAGTATGTGGACACTCCTTCAGTCACTCGAATGGTTTCATCGATCTCCAGCCACGGATTAATTGGTGCGGAGAAACTCACCGTCCGACGGAGGCTCCCTTGCTCCCGCATGAAGGCTTCCGCTACCATCTGGGCCATGGCATTGGATGCAACGAAGTTGGTTTCGATGGGCGGGGCCGGAAGCTCGCCGTAAGCGGAAATGGAGGCTTCATCCCGATATGTGTATGTGGAATCAAGGTCCACCCCGGAACCCATATACAGGTCCGGGATTCCCGTCACCCGGATTGTCCATTGGCTGGGGATGTCAGGATTCACCGGGGTCACCGTCCAATATACCTCGTCGGCGGAACCACCCAAATGAAAAGTAGTCCCCACGTGAGAGCCGTTCTGAAAGTAGTCTACGTCTTCGATGACGCAACCGAAATTTTCCACAACCGCTAATTTGGGATTCCAGAACTTGCCGGAGAACCGGGCGCTGAACCGTCCGTCGCTGGCTCCGCTCTGTTCTGTTGCGATATAGCCGTTTTTATTGACTCGGGAAACGGTGACCATGTTGTGATGGGTTATCACCTGTTCCGTCAGGCTCAAGGTGTAGATGCTGTTGCTGTCTTTGTATGTCCATTGAGGTTGTGCTGACAAGCTGGGAATCCAGGCAAAAAACCGCCTGCCCTCAACCCGCCAGAAGGCACCGGATTCGTTGAGAAGAGTCTGGATGCGATTCACCGGTCTGTCCCGCTGAAAGTCGAACTGGACCACGGGAAAGTCGGGTATATCCAGGACAATATCACCGCCATTGAAACCATATTCCGACAGGATGCCTTTGATGATGTCGTTGCTCATCCCCAGCTCCACAGTGGCCATGGTCTGGCCGTCACGGAACAAAACTTGGCTATAGTCGGCTCCCGTCAAGGTCATGGTGTATCCCCCGGCAGGATCCGCCTGATATGAGCGTCCCAGCAGGATCAGGTCGGTATATGTCCGGGTTCCGCTCATGCTGTCGCCGGGAGCCTCTGCCTGAATGGTGATGGTGACGGTCTTGGTGGGCGGGCCGACGGGCTGAAGCTCCGGGGTAAGCCATCCGGTCCAGTCGGTGCCGGCCCGGTCAGGATTGAATGTGCCGTCGGGATCGAATATTGTAGCAGACCAGGTCAGGGATGGCGAATTTCCGGTCTTTCGCCGGGCGATATTCAAGCTGTCCACAGGAATAGTCCGGGATGAGCCTCCCTGATGGACGGTCACCGTTGCCCCGACACAGCGGGCATTGCCAGAGCCTGCCCCCGGAGATGACGAAACCCTGAAACGATGGGAGAAGCTTTTCCGGATGTGATTCCCGATGCTGAACTTGTGGCCGAAGCTTACTTGGATGTCGCTCATCAGAGAGCCACTCCCTTCAGCTCCAGTTTTATTTCCAGCTCCGGCGCCGGCGGGATTCCTGCAGGCACTGTGAGCCTCCACCATATGCCCTGTCCCGATTCAGCAGACAAAGTCCCGCTGTTAGCCACATCCAACGCCCCCGCCTCATCCCGTGGCCGGGAAAAGCTGATGCTTGCCGGGGCAGTGAGTGCATCGGCAGTGGTGGAATCATCATCAAGACTTGATGTTATACCTACATCCACTATGGCCAGGGCGCAATTGCTCCCTTCTGGGATAATCCCCAACACAACGCTGTCGGCTTCGATGGTGATGTCCCCGTTGGCTCCGGCCAATGCTCCGGTGGATGCATACCGCAGTTCTGCACGATTGACGGCGGAGAATATGCGGGTGCCAGTGGCCGGAGTGGTGCCGTTGCAGATGATGTCCTCGGTGATAATCTCTGCCGGGGTGCTGTCATTCAGCCCGACAACTCTCACGATATATGTATCGTCGTCATCTTCGCTGGCGGATGTAATTGTTACAGTGCCGTCGGATGCCACATCGTCCAGTCCGTTGGCAAGCCAGATGGCGCAATCAGTGAGGTCGTCGGTTTCATTGATGTTGCATAGAAATGTTTTCTTGTATTGATGAACTTCGCCACCTCCCTCTGATTCTGCCACAACCCGATGGAACACCCCGCCGATGGCGGAAGCCACTTCCGACGATGTTTTCTCTCCGCCGACAGTGTCGGTGTCGTTAGCGGGCATATATTGAGCTTCACAGTGCTTGATGTCGCTGATTAATACTGCCATTTTGCCTCCATAAAAAAAGCCCCTTGTCTGGGGCTAAGAAATTTCTTGAGTTTTCCTCATCAACGCCGGGTTTTACGATATAAAACCAATTCACCCAGTCCGGGATCGGCATATACTATCACCGGGCGGTTTCGAGAGTCAAATTTTAGCTCGATATTTACAGGACGCTGGGAAAACAGCCTCCCCCCGGCTCTTTTTTCTACTTTTTCGTCAATCCATTCATCTTTTTCCAGCCTGGAAAATACAAGTTCCCTGAAACCATAGGTGAAGTAAGTTATTGAGGGGATACCATTTTCATCTGAACTGATTCCAGGAACTATCGCACCTGAAGGGCCAATTCTTTCAAAGCTCCATTTAGAGCCATCCCAACAACCATAACCGACATCCCCTCCATCGTAAATCTCAAAGGAAACAAATGCCATCTTATCGCTGACAGAATTCAGGGACAGTTTTGATGCACGAATTCCATCTTCGTTTACCACATCACTGGACAACCATCGTCCCGAGGATTTTCTGATACCTGCAACACGATTATTTTTTTGATCCGCCACAACAACTACTGGATTTGAATTTGTACCAATGCTTATAGCCAGTGGGTTCACGGCATCTTCTTTCTGGCCTCCAAGACCCGATGTCAGCTCTTCTCTTTTCCAGGAATTGCCTTCAACAGTTGCCATCATTACTAATTCACCAACCCTGTAAACTACCACGGGACTTTCATTTCTGTCAAGACTGATAGCTCCGCCATACCCTTCTTTGGCAATTGTGGAAAAATTCCATTTACCTTGATGATATTGTCCGTAAATCAGCTCCTGAACCCCACCGTTATCAACAGTATCAAGAATCAGATGAACCTTTCCATAAGTATCTGTTTTCAATTTTATATTGCTGTATTTCTTGAGAATCTTGTGTGGATAATTTATCTCAACCAGATCCCATTTGCCCTGGGATGGTTTTGCATAATAAATCCCCGATTCGGCGGAAAAAACTGCGTGAACTCTGTCATCCAAATCCAGATCAAAGGAACTCAACCCGGTTATGTCATCAATTTTTGCTATTTTTTCATTTTGCCATCGCCGATCAACATGTATGTTTATCTTTTGTTCACAGGACGCTAAGAACAATAGCAATATTCCAGTCAAAAAAATCGTTATTAACCTGAACCTGATGTTGAAGTCCGCCTTGTCATCATTCATTGAAATTTCTCACCTTGTGATAAGATCATTAGTTATTCTTCATTCCTCAAGCTGGAATTTCCTTCAGAATCATATTGCTTCTATCACATACAGCTTCATATTCCAGCTCATAAGCTCCGTTCCCTGGATTACATCGGGCCCTCCCGATGACATATCGATGACACATCGATAACGGGTAATCCCATCATTCGGGGAAAAAATCACTGTGCCACCCTTGGAATATTTAACCTTTTCGATTATCTGTTCATATTGAAAACTCGACATCTTTAATATCCCCAGCCTGATAATACCGCCACTGATGTGAGTGCCACCAGCATAATGGTGCCATTGCCCCGGCTCAATCACTCCAGAAGAATTCCTGCTGTTCAGTGTCCTGCGGTGATTCAGGGCAGATGCATACATGACAACCGGGGTCGGTGTAGGCTCGAGATCAAGATATACTCTTTCTGTGTCATCGTGATGGGCAATATACGCAGTTGAACTCATTTCATTCTCCTTCTTGCATTTTATTCATTTTCTCGGCCCAGGGATGCAACTTCAGAACGTTGGATCCTCATCAAACCTGCCGGCAAGGTTATGGACAGACCTTCCTGGGTCATGGTAGCCTGAACTCCAGCTGGCGAAGCACCCCTTTTAGTGCCATCAACATTGACATTTATTGAGTTTATATAAACTTGGGGATTCCCGGCTGAACCTGTTGCCAGGTAATTTTTTCCCTTAGAACCAGCGTCCTTTTCACTGGTATCCATCAGGGATCCTCTGCTGTTGGTGCTTCCTGTTGTCACACCAAGGGCCCTTGCGAGGCCCTCAATTCTTGATGTTAAGCCCTCTGTGTCCTGGGTTATCATCCTTATAGATTCCCGGGCACTCCGGGAAAACTCAAGAAATTTACCCGACACGCCTTCCACAATGGAATTTACTTTTCCCATCTCCTGTTCAAGGGATGGATCATCGGCGGCAGTTATTCTAATCATCAACTCCGATAACAATGATTTTCCCATCAGAAGCCACACTCAACCCTTTCCGCATTAATTTTTCCAAAAGAACCTGCCAATCCGGCCACCCTTCTCCACTGATCTTCAGTAGTTACCTGACGCAGATCCAGATTCTTTCTTGTATCTCCATTAATTAATTCTGAACCGGCATTTTGCCCCTGATCAAAGATATATCTCATCATCAAAGCAATCTGTCCCGGGCTTAAACAATCCCATATTTCCTGGGGTGTCTTGCCAAAGAGAATCCCCAGCCGAATACATGGCACGACCCATTGCAAAGGCCAATCATCGCCAATCTGACATATCAGGTCAATATCATTTACAACAGCTTGCAGTTTGAGTATTTCCATGGCCAATTCCACAGGCATCAGCTCTGTCTTACCTTTATCAGAGTTGTTTATGACAAAGGAAAAAACAACATCACTTATCAGTTTTTCCGCTGACATATCATTTTTCATTGTTTCATCAAAGTCAATTTTTTCTAGGCATTCAACATACTTCTCCAACATCGCCCCGGACATTTCTTCAATTATATATGTTATACCATTATTTTTTATCGATCTTCGACGTTTTGATAGAATCTTTCTCATTTTAACTCCCATTTAATTAATCCATAAGTAAAGGTTAATTTGCAGTCGAATCGAAAATATAATTGAGGTGATGAGATAATGAATACATATGGCGAAATGAACTGGTTATTCATTCTTATGGGGATTGCCACTATTTTGTTTTTTCTCCCCAGTGGTGTCCCACTGCTTATGTTGTATCTGACATTTCATTGATCAATGTTAGGTTTATATTGAATCAACCCTTATAACCTTGAGCTTCAAATGACCGCAATGGGGACAATATTCCACAAGCAATTCCAGTAGCAATCTAATTTTTATCATCCACATTTTTGCAGAAACTGGGAGCTTTAATTGTTTTGACAGAAACTGCCCCACTGGAGGGGATGCCTGACTGCAACCAGGGCATTCGTTCATGAGAATTTCTCCTTTCACATTTCAAAATGTACATATCCCATGGGATTTTCACTGTGAGTGTTGTCATAGATACCTTTAAAGGTCACCTGATTCACAATCCATCGGGACTCGCTGAAAGTTATCCTTGCAGATCCCATGGTGCGGGCCTTCCAGAATAGAACCGTGATCTTTTTATTCAGGTTTGGGTTGATATGCACAAACTCCAGCTTCACATCGGACAGGCCGAACTGATAGCCCAGGTTCACCTGTTTCGAAGCAGATGGAATGAGAATATACTTCGCCTTGACCACTCCGCCGGCAGGGATTGATCCCGATGGATTCCGATAAATATAGCCGGTAGTATAATCCACTATATAATCATCCCCCGGCACATATACACCCGATTCCTCGGAATCAACAATCAGGGGATCATCCTCGCCGGATCCCAGCATAATGTGCCGGGAAGGATCCTCATCAAGGCCAAGTTTTATTACTTCCATTCCTGACATCCCCGACCAGGGAGCTGTTGCAAATGTATGCGCCTCGAATGTCCCGGTCTTGTCAATGGGATCCCCCATCAAAGACGAAGGAGCGATACCGCCTAACACCATCCCGATGTTTCCCGGAGTAATCTCTGCCAGGGGCGCAGACAGCTGTGCATTAACTTCCCTGGTGACTGATCCCCTCAAAGTAAGGGGAACTCCTGTCTTGAATTCCTCTATCTCGTATTCATAACGGAAAACCACATCCCCCTTGAGGAAGCCAACATCAACATCATTGATCTTCAATGAGCCAGCTCCCATGGTGACGTTTGTAAAATTTCCCAATGTTATTACCTCCTCTAATACTGGGCCCAGGTCCGCATGGTCAGGGGAATCTCCATGGCCCAGACATATCGTCTTGTGGAATCAGTTCCCCTGTTAATACTGATGTTCCCCACATCTACCTGGTAGCGGGTTCCATCAACCACCAGGGAGCGATTGGCAATTAGCAGGGGCAGAAATCCCTTCCCTTCTGCAGGATCCCATGCCAGAACAGACAGCTCCTGCAGGGAATTCTCCTGGGACGGCTTAATGCTGAACACTCCGATGGACAGATTAATCTCCATCTCGAGTCTTGGCGGATGGCCCGAAATTCTGGATCCGGTAAAAACCACTGTTGATGCCGGATACGAAGACTGGGGAAGTACCTGGTAACTGCCAGAGTAAACCTTCTTCAGTGAAGAAAGAAGCCCACCTGCAACGGCCTCTGATTCAATTATTGATGTTATACAATCTATTATTGGATAAAACAAATGTATCACGTCCATTTATTATTTTAATTCATTTCCAGCCACTCCTGAAAAATGGTCAATACTTCCTGGGCCATTTCCTGGTTTATGCCGAGAAATGGCCTGGCAGGTACTGCCCCAAGACCCAGCTGATGGACTGCCCCATAAGGAATTGTCGTTCCCAAATCCAGAGAGTTATCCTTATGCCGAAATATGTTCCCCGGAGCACCCTGGGATGTGACAGACCTGAACAAGGCTCCTGTTTCCCGGAGAATTCCCGGCCCTTTCTTGGTTTTCAAGGTATCGCCTCTCAGAGGAGTCCAGGGGACCCCCCCGGGGGATTTCTCCCCCAGGAAGGTAATGAGATTTTCCTGCAGTATGGCCATACCTGCATTCAGGAGAGGGGTCGAAACATCCCCGGCAGCCCTTGAAATATTTTCCAGAGATTCTTTGAGATTAGCATCATCCATTTCAAAATTGAGCATCTCATCAACCCCTGCCTTCAGGCTGATGATCCGAAGGATCCCAGCGGTCAAAATGCCGAGGCCTCAAGTATGTGGTGGATACGGCTTTCCTGCCGGCTTCGCTGTTATCAGCAGAAGGGGAGATTCCCATATCTTCGCCATTTAGCCGATCCATGAGATCCATCGCCTTTTCCCTCAACTCCACGGCCCGGGCAGGCTCCCGATCATCACCATCAGATCCGGCAATATTTCCGATGCAGTCCGCAGCGGCAAGATCAGCTACAATTCCCCGGATGATGGCCAAAGAAGGCTCCATAGGCACCTTGTAGCGTTTTCCAAGAATGCTGTCCACCACGGATGAAGCATACTCAACGGCCAGGGTGATCCCTTCATCATCGATGCCCTCGATGCTGAGTATCAGGGGGTTTCTTCTTCTGACATCCTCAACAGTGCAATACATAGGATTTTCCCCCTAACCTGCATTGGTGACATCCATCACCATCACTGCTTCTGGCCGGCGAATCCTGGTCAGACCGTAGATACCAGCCACCACATCATAATGAGGATTCGCTTCATTCTGCCCCGAGCGATCTATTAAGAAAGCAAATTTCCCCGGCTTTGGTGTTCCGTCAGGGGAGTGAAGGGATGGCACCGTTACCACATCAATGATCTCACCAGGCTGACCATCCCCTAAAAACACTACCTTGTTGTCAGGAATGAATTTCTGGAAGGTACCGGTTTCATCTTCATAGCCTTCATCATACACATTGATTTTTATGCCAGGAAAGAAATAAACTGCATACCGGGACAGGTTACCCGGCAGGACTTTTTCCTGGACTCCGGCCCCGTTGTAGTAAGTTCTGGTATCATCAGCCAGACAGAAAAGCCTTGCGGTATTGCCGTTTACAAAGATTTCCCCCATACGAAAACCTGTGCCAACGAAATCCTGCTGTATCTGCAAAATGTCTTCGATAGGCTTTGCACTACCGGCAGATTCCCAAGAAACTGCAACAGTCTTGTTGAGATTTTCTTCGGGGATACCATATCCCGCTTCAATACTGATGCCGTTTTCGTTTATGGAAACCTTCCCGGTCAGAAGGGCCTGCCATCGCATCCATTCAAGGCGGTTCTCAATGCGGTTGTTAAGATTTTCCAGGGACTGCCCAATGAGCTGACGGGCTGTAACCGCCTGAGAATCAGATCCGGAAAGCTGTCCCAGCTTCAATATGTCCGATTCCTGGATTCTCTGCATTTCTTTGAAATATGCGGGACGAAAAGTCTTGCGAACCACCTTTGGAAACTTCAGCATCCGGGGGTCCGCGTCCAGGGCATGGGCCGATGCCATCCCCTGGGGGCCATAAATCTCGTCATATTCAATCTCCTGAAAATAGCTGTTCACCAGAGGCGCAAACCTGCACCCGATGAAACGGCCGGGATCTGATTTGAGCTTTTTAATTGCCTCATCAATCCCCTTGGCTGTTGGCCAGTTTATCATTGACTTCACCCTTTCTACATAATAAAATATCCATCCACCTTGCGTCCCAGAAGATCCACCATGGCATCTTCATCAAGACCGGAAAGCCTTGATTCCTTGAAGTTTCCCTTGACATACATGGAGGAAACCACACTGCCCTGGGACGCATTCACCTGTTCTGATAAAATCCCCAGAGCTGTGCGAGGTTCACTGCGAACCGTGGTGAATGTAAAGGAATCACCCAGCTCAAAATCTGTGGAACCATCCGATATGGTAAAAGTAACCCTTCCCAGAGCATCAGCATACTCCGATCCAACCTCAGCAGTTCCCACATTTCCCGACACTGATCCAGCAACAGAAAATTCCCCGCCATCGGTGGCAGTTGCAGTACAAGTCAAGGTCCAATCCTCGGTGAGAGTGACAAGGTCGTCAACAACAACAGCACTGCAGGTGCCGTTGCCGATGTTGTCCTCTCCGGCTTCAGGACTTGTGGCCAATGCAATGGCATCCCTGTCGTAGGCGGCGTATTTTCCCGTAGTCGGCACCACACCAATTACCGTGCCTGAAGAAAGCACCTGTCCTTCTTCGATTGTGCAAGGGATCAGAACATAGTCCCTTGAACCCACACCCCTGATTTCATCGGGGTCGTGAGTGTTGATGGCGTCAATACCTGCCATCTGATCACATCCTTTCAAAAAAAATAGAAGCCCCCGGCTTCCTGTTGGTTGAATTGAATTAAACTTCTGGCTCAGTCCTCCCGCCAGGATGTAAACCGCAGTATCTCTTCTGCCTCAGCCCTGGCCTTGCGTGCCTGTTCTTCGCCAGGCTTTTCTGCCTTGGAACCGCACATGGTTTCAAGATAATAAAATGGGGGTTGTGTTGCCTTGTAAGCAAAAAACTGACGTTGCTGGTTGCTGTCCATAGATAGAATCAATTTCAATTCTTCCGGCCCCATGGCAGGGGTGGTGATTCCCTTCTGGATGTGATTTTCCACGATCCTTTCCGCCTGGTTTTCCATCAGGGCTTTTTCAAGACTGAAGCGGGTCGCTCTCAAGGTTTCAATATCTTCTTTCAACCTGTCAAACTCTACTCTGCTCACATTTTCCACATTATGATCATCAGAATCATCTGAGCTTTTCAGAGGTTCAGACTCAATCAGCTCATTGCCTTCTACATCAATTTTTGAAAACATTTCTGCGTTCGACAAAGCAGGAAAGGGAGTAATAGAAACCTCTATCAGTTTCATATCAGGTCTTTTTATCTCCAGAGAAACCGATACTCTCTTCCACAATCCAAGACGAACCCGTTCCACATTTTCCCTGCCAAGGAACTCCATTTCACCATGCAGTTCCAGGCCATCGTCCTCCAGCCACAGTTTCCGCACAAACCCCACCGTATCCCTGGCGCTTGAGGAATGATCAAGCTGAATCGGCACAGCCTGATCAGGATCAAAGTTTTCTACTATCCGTTCCAAATCTGCAACAGTATAATCCCTGCCCTTGTGCACGCCGACATAAAACAGGCGGGCCTCCTTTAACAGGCTTTCTCCGGCATCAACTTCATCAGGAGCAAGCTCCACGGGGTTATCCATCACTGTAAATCTCTCAATGGTAACATTCTCCATTGTTCCACCTCCTTTCCTGATTGTTTTTTCATACAAATGATTATTGTTTTATTCTTTTTTTGTTGTTCTCACCTTCCTTCGCCTACTTTATCTGATATTTTTTCTATCTTCTCTTCCAATGTCAGGTCTTTGTTTTCTGCTTTTTCTGCCTTTGCGATTTTTTTCCTGATGATTTTCAAAACATAATTATGAAAAAGGCGGTTTATGATTTGTTTCACTCTATCCTTCCGTTGTTCATCTTTTTCAAGTTCACTGAGATCCTTGAGGCTTTCACCTTCTTCATAGATATATTCCACCGGCAGATGCTCAATAATCTTATCAGATATTTCCAAATGGATTTCCATTAATTACATACCTCCTCAAATTACGCTAAAACAACATCAGATTCTTCCACGCCATAGCCAAATAATTCAATATACCAAGAAGCAGCGTGCTCTGCGCTGGCCCAAGCCCTTAACCTGATATATGCATCATCCAAGGTTGCAGAATGTGCATAATCAAGCATTACTCGAATATGAGCACTCCCGGAAGTAGGATAATGATGATCCTCATATGGTGTCCTGTCAGATGAATTATTGTTGAGAAAAACGCCATTGATATAATAATTCGTAAGCCGGGAAACTCCCCATGACCTTTTACACATCTGGCCATATCGCCCGATAAGCTTCACAGTTATAAATGCCCGGCTATTGGCAGGGAAATATATATCTGCAAGAGTATTGTGGCCATATGCAAGAGTGCCAGTATCGGGAAAAATCAATATCTTCTGGTCAGCATCTGACATCAGGGACATGGCCCCGGAAGGGTATTCCGTGATATTATTTGCAGAAATGTTATCATCATCATCAATCTCAACACCGGTGTCTTCCAACTCATCGCCATCCTCATTTGCCCATCGAGGGACACCTTTTTCGGTGCTGGAAGCCGGGCCGGAAATACCCCCGCCGGCATCTGCAACGGCTTCTAATGTAGAGCCGTTTCCCTTCAGGAAGCCCGTCAAGTTTGTCGAAGTGGAGGATGTGATTTCGTTGGGGCCAGGGTCGCCGGGGTCGCCCTTGGGGCCTTGTTCTCCGGGAGGGCCTTGAATGCCGGGGTCGCCCTGGTCGCCCTTCGGCCCCTGTTCTCCTTGGATGCCCTGCTCACCGGGAGGGCCTTGGATGCCGGGGTCGCCCTGGTCGCCCTTCGGCCCCTGTTCTCCTTGGATGCCCTGCT
>CAYNGH010000036.1:19182-19451 GCA_964396845.1 uncultured bacterium
CTCCGGGAGGGCCTTGAATGCCTTGGTCGCCCTGGTCGCCCTTGGGGCCTTGTTCTCCGGGAGGGCCTTGGATACCAGTGTCGCCAGTGTCGCCCTTGGGGCCTTGTTCTCCGGGAGGGCCTTGGATGCCGGGGTCGCCCTGGTCGCCCTTCGGCCCTTGTTCTCCTTGGATGCCCTGCTCTCCGGGAGGGCCTTGGATGCCGGGGTCGCCCTGGTCGCCCTTGGGGCCTTGTTCTCCGGGAGGGCCTTGGATGCCGGGGTCGCCCTGG
>CAYNGH010000036.1:19551-24193 GCA_964396845.1 uncultured bacterium
TCGCCCTTCGGCCCTTGTTCTCCTTGGAAGCCCTGCTCACCGGGAGGGCCTTGGATGCCGGGGTCGCCGGGGTCGCCCTTGGGGCCTTGTTCTCCGGGAGGGCCTTGGATGCCGGGGTCGCCGGGGTCGCCCTTGGGGCCCTGCTCTCCGGGAGGGCCGGGGATTGACCGCCCCAGGGGATCTGACACCAGCAAATAAGATGAGCACTGGGCAAGGGCCATCAATATTATCCCTTTATACCCTCTCCAGAATACCTTGTTGGCAACTCCATCAGCCTTTGTCATCAATTCTTGAATTATTATAAGCTTCTGTTTTTCAATTTTGACCAGATCCAAATCACCCTCTGCCATGCTCATCAAACTGTCTATCGATTTTTCAAGAGCACTGGAAAACTCGTCACCCATGGCCCGGGCAAGATTGGAAACCCAGATATCCCCGTCAGGAAGGGGTTTCGGATGATAATCACAGCTGATCCCCTTTTCCTGAGTAATTTCTTCAATGGAACAAGCTCCCTCCAGAAGTCCGTGACAGTAAGCCTCCACGAGGAAATCCCCCATCAGACTAATAATCCTTGACTTCCCTGTCTGCCCTGCTGATTCATTACCCCTAAGCATAGCCTCCAATATATCCGTCAGAAGATTCTGCAGACGTGGGCGGAAGTCGGCTTTTAACAACTCCAGAGATTTCAATCCACCAGCTTCAACAGAACTACTCATCACAACCCACCTCAAACCTGCTCAGCAATCCGTTCAGGCTTTGGCGAAACTGAGCCATTCTGTGCTGGGAATCATCCTGATGTTCCCGGTTGACAGACACCTGCTCTTCCCAGTGTTCATGAGAAATCCCCGGAGCGCCTATCCTGCAGCGCACATGTTGCATATCCTCAAAACGTTCCGGCGACAGGTATCCGGCACTGGTCATCTCCCGGAATATTCCTGCAAAGAGTCTGGCATCTTCCGCCTTGAACTGTTCGATGTTGAACTGACCCCAGTCTTCCTGAGGACCAAAATTCCAGGTAATCAACCTTCGCACCAGCTGATCGATCAGCGTATCAGTCACCTCCCGCACCAGCTGTTCAAGGGAAAGAATAAACAGATCAAAATGAGTCCTGCCCAGAGCCTGACTGCCTGTACTGCCGTGATCCCCCACCAGTGATGGAATTAGAAGGCCCCGATATATCATCCTGTTGAAATAGACCACGGCAGATTCAAAGTCCCCCCCCAGAGCCGTGCCATGCTCAAGAAAACTGATCTGGGAAGATCCTGAAAGAGCCACCCCCGTTGCCGTCTGAATCGAATCAAGAACCTTAGCCATATACTCCAGCTGGGTCATTCGATTCCCCTGCTCATCAGTAATGACTGCGTCAGGATCCTCCACACGCCCCACTGCAGTAGGAGAACCATACTTTTCAAGGGTCCTGGCCCAGTTGACAATCATCTGTTTCTTGACAAAATAATCAGAATAAACCGATTTTAAACGGCTGATACCATAAGGATTGCCAAACCTCTCCCGATGAGTATATATCAGCAGTTTCTCCACAGGAATTTCCACAGATTCCCCAATATCCCCCAGAATACTCACACCGCTGACCCGGTTCTTTAAAGGCCCCGATGAGTGAAGCTGAAACGATAGCTGGCCCGGATGGACAAACTGAACATCCCTCAGTTGAATGAAACCATCATAGTATTCCAGAATCATCTCCCCTGCAGAAAACCCGGACCACAATGCACCAAGCATCCCATCAAGAACCTGGCTGATGGATCCCCGAACCCGCTCGAACTGAGCATTGACAAACCTTGAAATCTCCTCAACGGGGTGACTGTATCCGCCAATGCGTGAAATGGCCGAGAGTTTTACGAACTCTATCCCAGAAGAGCAGGTTTCATCAGTATCAATCATCTTTTCATAGGTGTCAATCCCGACACGGTCAGGATTCTGGAAGGAATCCAACAGATCAAACAGCCCGGCACTGTTCAGAACCGGGCCCCGATTGTATATCCGATAGAGATTTTCTGCCACCTTTCGGGAAATAATCCCCTCATCCTGCTCCAACCTTGTATTGGGCATATTTTCAACTCCCTTTCATTGATTTTGATTTATTATCTTTTATTGACGATCTCCGCCCATCTATTTCGGGCACCCTTTACTTTAATTGCAACCCTTGCCACTTTTTTGTCGCCGGATCCGGCGATATTACAGTAGTTCAGGGCATGAGCAAAATGATCCTCACCGGTCCTGACATAACGGAAGCTCACCTGGCCTGTGGAAGGATCTTCATACTGAATTCTGGCCATATTATGACAGTGCTCCGCCAGCTGACGCACCTTCATGCATACCGGCGGAAGCTGAATCATTTCCAGGCGAATCATCTCAAAGAGTCCGTCAAGAGATGCAGTGCGGTTCACCTCAACACGGCCTTCACCTCCACTGGCCCAGCGGAGTTTTTCCCGCATTGAATGGCTGTAGTAGCAACAATAAACCCTTCCCGGAAACCTGGCGGCGAAATTCAAGGCACTGTGCTGGTTGGGCAAGGCATCAATTACACAACGGCGCACCTTGTAATCAATCATCAGGGGATCCAGCTCCTGAAAACTGTCCAGCTCAAACAACCGCAGAACCTTAAATCCGCCATCCTCGGCCTGAGTCCCAAGAACCGCATGAAGCCTTCTTCCCTGGTCAACCCCCAAAAAACAACTACTCTGGGCTTCCCCTGCAGGATCTATAGAACAGCACTCCAGCACCTGGCTTACCTGCAGACGATCCCGGGAATCTATATAAGGCATCCCCAACCGATGATTGTAAAACAATGTGCGATCCACCATGGGATCTTCATATTCTTCCAGTATCTCACCCAGGTCAGCCCTGGGAGAATATAGCTGGCTGATGTGATAACCTCTTATTCTGTCAGCTCCGGGATGTCGGGCTACCCATTCCCCCAAGGCAGGGTCAAGAGCCTTGCCGCACTTTATGCACACAAGGATGACCCTGCCTGTTGCATGCCGGGCCAGACAAGATGGGAATTCATCCTCCACGCAACTGCTGTGCCCGCATCGGGAACACCGCAATAACCAGTAACGCTGGTCGCTTCGCTGGAATTCACCATCAATGCCGTAGCCGGGAATGGTGGGGGTGGAAACTTCGAGAATCCAACGGTAACGGGAATGATCCACTCGATGGCAGGCTGCCTCCTTCTGTCGGGGCTGTGCCTCGTCCAATTCGTCAAATATTATAAAATCAGCATCAATAGACTTGATCCGGGAACCGGATCGTCCCGAATCACCACCCCTGGAATGATACAATCCACGAAAATATAAGCTCCCCTGACCTATCTGCTTTAATCCCGTGTTGTCAACAGGCTTTCCCCTGCCGATGCTCCGGCCCAAAAGCATGGAAAGAGCAGGACTTTGACTTGTCAGCTTGCCGAAGCGATCCTGGGAGAAATCCCGGACATCAGAATCAGTGGGGAAAAAATATATCACTGTCATTCCCTTGGTGTCACAGGCCCATATAGCCCTGGCCAGAGCATAAGTGGATATACCCATCTGAGATGCCTTTTCCACTACAATCCGAGGATTGCAATCGGTATAAATTTCTTTCAAATATTGATGTTCTGCAAAATCAAGATTCTGCTCCCCCAGAACCATATTCTGACGGGCCCACCACGGAAGAAACCCCTGAGCCATCTGAGCACGGCATACCCAGGAGGGCCTTTTCAAGAATCCTGATAACTGTTTTTTCTTCTTCATCCCCAAGGCCTTCCAGCAACTCTCCCAGGGTGGGATTTCCCCATTTGGCAGCCTGCTCATATGGATTCAAATACTCCTGCTTTTCGTCTTGTGATTTCTTCAACATTCCCAGATCAAACTTCAACCGGATCAAGTCAGACAACAGCTTTCTTGCCGTTTCCACCTGCCGGTCCCCGGCTTGTTGCGGATATTCCTGCTCCTTTTCATAATCAAGAGCCTGCTCCACCCTCAACAGCTGAATATGAAAAAGGTTGGACAGATGCTCCACCTCGGAAGACTCCTGGTCGATTCCATTTAATCTTTGCCCCAGAGGAACCCGCCCTGCACTCTGTTTTTGAACTCCCCGGGCATTTCCATTACTGCCCGATGCAAAACCGTTGCCCGGAAGATGCGAATTCGCCATAGCCTGATTTGATCTGTGCTGACCACCTCCGCCATTGCACCGGGAAGAATCCAGAATATCCCCCAGAGCTTGAATCTCCTTTTTCATTCCATCCCTCCAGTCAAGTAAATTAAAATACAGGAGTTACGCATTTTTTATTTACGGGGGAAACTTTTTCGTGACCCATTTTTAGAAAATGGGGAAAATATGAGTCGTGATGTCCATGATCCTTGGGATATAGCTCTCGGGCCGATTCATTCATAACCTTTACTCAAACTCTCGACTGCAGGATTCCCCCGCCCCCCCCAAAAAAGCTTTAAATAAAAAAATCCCCCGGGATCTGCCCGGAGGATACACTCCTACTTTTATAATACACCCGGTGGTGAAATTTGTCAAGTCTTTTATTTCATCTCTTGGTGATTTTTCATTATTAATTCCCGTCATAACAATGGGGAAATTTGAGTCGTGATGTCCATGATCCTTGGGATATAGCTCTCGGGCCGATTCATTCATA
>CAYNGH010000037.1:0-23942 GCA_964396845.1 uncultured bacterium
TCCCTCACATCGCAGTAATCGGACTTGCCATCTTTTCCCACAGCCCTGGTGACAATCTGTGCCATTTCAGGGGATATTCCAGGGCATGCCTTGTCAATGGAAGTTGCCACATGTTCTGGAACCCTTAAAAGGTCAATCCCCGACAGGAGGTAATACATAAAATTTCCCAGGCAGAAAAGATCCCAGCCGAAGGATTCGTAGTTCCCTTTTGCCCGGCGGTAGGCCTGAAAATCTTCGGATATGAGATAATGAGGCCCCAGCAGTGTAAGGATTTTGGAAAGCCCCATGTCGATGAAACAGATTTCTTCATCTTCCTGTCGGAAAACTACCCCCGCGGGTTTGAAGTCGATGAGAAAGAAAGGTTCCTCGTGGCCGTAGTGGAGGTATTCCATCAGGTCGCACATTTTCAGGGCCCAGTGAGCAACAAGGGCTTCGGGATAGCCTCTGCCGGTGAGAATCCGGTGGTTGGACATATACTTGGTGATATCCATCCCGTTAATAAAATCATATATGACCCGGTAATATTTCCCGTCGATGAAGGAATCCACAATCCCCGCCATGTTGGGATGTTTCAGCTCCCGGTAACGGGCCATGAGATTTTCAAACTGACTTTGGATAAGAAGCCGGTTTCCCGAGCTTAAAAACTGAGGCAGAAACTCCCGCACCGAGTAAAGCCGTCCCGGAGTGTGAATATCCTCCGCCAGATAAACTGCCCGGAAAGTGGAAAAGATATAAGGCCGGATCATCCGATATTTTCCGTTTATAAGGGCAGCCCGTTCAGCCATGGGAAACTGGCACTGGGTGCAGAGTTTTTGATCCTCCTGATTTTCGGTGCCGCAACGGGGACCAGTGATGGCCATGAAACTGCTCCTGTTCTCTCAGTCGTCATAATAATTTAGCCAGAGCCGGAAAACTCCCTCCCTGCCAATAGTAGATTAATCTGGCCTGCTCTGATTGAATTTGGTTCTAATACATGATAATATCAATAAATGAGTAACGAAACAGCAGATACTTGTTCCCTTGGCAATCCTCCGCATTTAGAATATATCGGCGTTTATTCTGAATATCTTAAAAGGGCTGATATAAATATAAAGGAAAAAAGGTTTTTCGAGGCTCTTGCAATTTGCAGTATTTGTCTTGATGTTTTGTTGTGGGACATCGTTGATTATATGTCGTCAAAAGGCATCTATTTATCACCAATAGTTCCACTATCTCTTGCAGAGATATTTTTAACGGATATTGAATTTACAAAGGTACCAAATTACAAATTTAAAAAACTCAAAAATCAATGCCTGACAGCTGGAAAACTAATTAAAGAACTTAAATTCGAAGAAGAGATAAAAAATGAGCTGGAATCGCTGAATGATTTGCGCATTAGAGTAGTTCACCCCATAAAAAACAAAAAAGGGGAAGGAATTTTATTACAGGTTGCAACCAGGGAAGATGCCGTTGACTTTTATTATAGGTTAAGCGAAATAATCGATAAACTGGGCGGTCAGAGCTATGAAAAGGCGAAGAAGGTACGCGCCAGTTATGTGGAATGGCATCGAAGTCAACGAAGTTTTTATTGACGGTTTTGACTTTAAGCTCTTTTGGGAAGGGTGGTTTGGAGGGAAACGACTTTTCTCACGAGAAAAGGGTTTCCCTCCATAAATGATCTTACAAAAAAACCCCTATTGGGGCTTTTTGGAATAATCAGACTTAATCTTACCAGTATATTGTAATAGCCTTGGTCTGTCCTGTAAGGGTTAGCCCGCCTTTTACCCGGATAATCATGTCGGGTTTGAAATGATTCCATGCCTCGTTGAAGCTCAGTTCCCGCCCTTGGGTGGAAAACTTGGTGTTTCCATCGATCAGGATGTATTGGACGCTGGGATTGTCGCCTTCGTGAACCCGGGCCTGCAGGCGGTTGAATTCCCTCTCCACCTTGACAATTTTCAGTCGCTGGTTGTTCAGGATAAGCTGTGATTCCGCCGGGGTTGTGAGGGAAGCAATCATCACCATTGCCAGGGACATTATAAGGCTGATGGTCAGTATCTTTTTCATTGAGATGACCTCCTTTGTTATTTATAACACAATCTTTAATTAAATGGTTCCCTGGTAAATCCTCCATGGGGGAATCCATGGAGGAGGTTGCTCCAGGCTGGCCCTTTATATGTCGCAGTGGGAAGGAGTTTATTTCTCACTATAGAAACGGATCCGCCCCGGGTTTGTTTTACGGGATTACCGGGGAATCTGGAGAATCGGGAGAATTGTTGATGATAAGGACTGTTTCTGAAAACCAGCTGGATCAGGATCTTTTACGAAAAGATGAAGCCAACCGCTGTCCCGGCAGGAAAAGCAAGTTCATGTCCCTTTCCAGTCGGCCTGTGGATGCCCTCTATACCCCGGCGGACATAAAGGATGTGGATTATGCCGGGGATATCGGTTATCCCGGCGATTTCCCCTATACCCGGGGAGTCCACCAGAACATGTACCGGGGCCGACTGTGGACCATGCGTCAGTTCTCCGGGTTTGCAGATCCCGCGGAAACCAACCGCAGGTATCATTATTTGCTGAAGCACGGCCAGACGGGGCTTTCGGTAGCTTTTGACATGCCGACTCTCATGGGGATTGATTCTGATGATCCCCTGGCCCTGGGGGAAGTGGGCAAGTGCGGTGTTGCGGTGGATACCCTCAAGGACATGGAGATTATCTTTGAGGGGATTCCCACCGACAAGATAAGCACATCCATGACCATCAACGGCAACGCGGCGATTCTGCTGGCCATGTATATTGCCGTAGCCCAACAGCAGGGAGTAAGTCAGGAGAAGCTCCGAGGAACCCTGCAAAATGACATCCTGAAGGAATACATCGCCCAGAAGGAATGGCTGTTTCCCCCGGAGCCTTCCATGAAGCTGATTGTGGATACCATCGAATACGGCACCAAACATACTCCCAAGTGGAACACAGTATCCATATCGGGGTATCACATCCGGGAAGCGGGGTCCACAGCGGTTCAGGAGCTGGCCTTTACTCTGGCGGATGGTTTCGCATATGTGGAGGCTGCCATGGAACGTGGACTTGCCGTGGATGATTTTGCCCCGAGGCTTTCTTTCTTTTTTAACTGCCACAATGACTTTTTCGAAGAGATTGCCAAGTTTCGGGCAGGCCGTCGCATATGGGCGCGAAGGATGCGGGACAAATATGGCGCAAAGGATCCAAAAAGCTGGATGCTCCGTTTCCATACCCAGACTGCGGGATGCTCCCTGACGGCCCAACAGCCCGAGAACAACATCATCCGAGTGGCATACCAGGCCATGGCGGCGGTCCTGGGAGGCACCCAGAGCCTCCATACCAACTCCATGGATGAAACTCTGGCCCTGCCCACGGAAAAGGCAGTGAAGATTTCTCTTCGAACCCAGCAGGTGCTGGCCCACGAAACAGGAGTCACCGACACGGTGGATCCCCTGGCGGGATCTTATTATGTGGAGGCCATGACCCGGCGGATGGAACAGGATGTGGAGGATTATTTCGCCCGCATAGAACGGGAAGGAGGAGTCATCGAAGGTATCAATAACGGCTTCTTTGTCCGGGAGATTGCCAAGGCTTCCTTTGATTATCAGAAGCAGATAGATCGGAAGGAACGGGTTGTTGTGGGGGTCAATGATTATGTGGAAGAAGAAGAGGGCTTGATTCCGATTCTGAAGATAGATGAAGAGGTGGAACACCGGATCGTAGATGGCCTCCGTCAGCTCAAGGAGAGCCGGGACAATGACCTGGTGGCACAACGACTGGAAAGAGTGCGCCAGGGTGCCATCGACGGAGTGAATTTAATGTATCCCATAATCGATGCAGTGAAAGCTTATGTGACCCAGGGCGAGATAGTGAAGGTATTAAAAGAAGTTTATGGCATATACCGGGAACCGATAATTTTTTAGACTGGTGCAGTGTATGGACGACAAAACAAAACAACTGATACAGCTTTTTTCCAACGGTAACCGCCGGGTCTTGTCCCGGGTAATATCTCTGGTGGAGAATGAAGACCCAGGCGCCACTGCAATTTTGAAGCATTTCAATTCCCGCATGGGCCGTGCTCACCGGGTGGGGATAACTGGCCCCCCCGGGGCAGGAAAAAGTACCCTTGTCAACTGCCTGGTGCAGTGTTTTCGATCCCGGGACTGTTCTGTGGCGGTGTTGGCGGTGGATCCCACCAGTCCTTTTACCGGAGGCGCTCTTCTGGGGGATCGGATCCGCATGTCGGGGATCCTTCTGGATCAGGATGTTTTTATGAGGAGTATGGCCAGCCGGGGATCCACGGGAGGCCTCGCCCGCACCACCTCCGAGGTTGCCGATGTTCTGGATGCCTTCGGTTTTGATGTGATAATCGTTGAAACCGTGGGAGTGGGCCAGCTGGAGCTGGATGTGGCAGGCGCGGTGGACACCACAGTTGTTGTGCTGGTCCCCGAGGCGGGAGGGAATGTTCAGGCAATGAAGGCAGGACTCATCGAAATTGCCGATATATTTGTGGTGAATAAGGCTGACCGGGAAGGTGCGGAACACCAGAGGCAGGACATCGAAGAATCCCTGGGCCTGAGGCCGGATTCAGACCCCGGCCAGTGGAAGATTCCCATTCTTAAAACCGTGGCCCTCTTCGAAAAGGGAGTTGATCAGCTGACTGATTCCATTGTGGAGCATTTATCCCACCTGCAGGAACGGAACCAGTTAGCGGAGCGCCGGGCCTTGCAGAAAAAAAGGAAAATCATCGCCATAATGAAAAGTATGATGGAAAGAAAGCTGTGGGGAAACCACAGGTATGAATCTCTGCTGGAGGAGCTTTCCCGGCAGTGCATCCGGGGGAGCATCGATCCTTTCACCGCGGCGTCCAGCTTTCTCAAGCGGGCCCGGGTGGACGACCTTGAACCGGTAAGATATTGACAGATATTTATTTGGAGGCGGACCATGGAGAATAAGATAAGAATTCTGGTGGCAAAACCGGGGCTGGACGGCCACGACCGGGGAGCCAAGGTGGTGGCCAGGGCCTTGCGGGATGCAGGTATGGAGGTTATATACACCGGTCTTCATCAGACCCCGGAAATGATTGTGGAAGCAGCCCTGCAGGAGGATGTGGATTATGTGGCTCTGTCGATTCTCTCAGGGGCGCATATGACCATATTTCCCCGTATTTTAAAGCTCCTGCGGGAAAAGGGCCTTGATGATGTAAAGGTCACCGGTGGCGGGATTATCCCTGCCGATGACATGGCCCGGCTGGAGGAGATGGGCGTCAGCAGGCTATTCGGCCCGGGAACTCCCCTGGAGGAGATTGTGGGTTATTTCAAGCAGGGAGATAAAGTCCCCGCCTGAAACCGCAGTTGTCATCCTGTGCCAAAAAGGGATAATCAGCATTTTTGTTGAAGAATACCTGATTGATTATTTTTGTATTGGCGTGATGAAACATGGGATTTGAAATTCTCATAGAAAGCCTGGTGGGGATGTTCACCAGCCCCGACGAAACTTTCAAGCGGGCTTCCAACAGCGAAATTAGCCTTGTAATCCCCGTGATACTTCTCCTTGTCATTGGAGTATTGCTGGGGGCAGTGATTATGCGGGAGTTGCCGGCAAAGGAAGAAAGCCTTCGCCAGAGCGGGAGGACTCTCACTCACAACATTGAGCCTCAAATTAAAGCTGAAAAGGCCAAGGCCAGTTTCTTCCCTATATTTATTCTCCTGTTCTGGGTTCTGTTCAATATCGCCTTTTCGATTATAATAACCAAGATGAACGGAATGGGAGAAATATCGGGGATTTTCAAGTGTACTTCCTTGCTGGTTTATCCTTTCTTTGTGGCGATCCTGCTGAAATTAATTGTTTCCTTCGTGCCTTTTCTGGGTTTTCTCTACAGCCTGGTGATGTTGGCGGTTTCCATCTGGACTCTGTTTGCCCTGTGGAAGATTGCCGTGGCGGTGGGTCAGCTGGCCCCCATGGACGGGGCGGTGGCTGCGGGAGTGCCGGCGTTTTTCTTTATGCTTTTCTGGATGTCCTATGGATTAATCGTTGATCTTTTTGTCTATCGGTTTGCCGGGTGACGGGGCAAAACCTGGGGGAGTATCTTCTATACAGGGGTTTTTCCCTTGAAGGCACGGGAAACGGTAATCTCATCGGCATTTTCCAATGCCGCCCCCATGGGAAGCCCATAAGCCAGCCGGAACACATCAATCCCCAGGGGTTTTAATATCCGGGACAGATACATGGCAGTCACTTCCCCGGTGGTATCAGAATCAGTGGCGATGACTACTTCTTCCACTCCTTCTTTTTCCAGCCGTCCCAGCAGGTTTGTTATGGTCAGGTGATCCGGCCCGATGCCGTCCATGGGGTAAATGACTCCCCCCAGCACATGATAGCGTCCTTCAAAGGCCCGGGATTTTTCTATGACAGGAATATCCTTGGCGTCAGCCACAACACATATGCAACGGGAACTGCGACGGGAATCCCGGCATATGGGGCAAAGATCCTGATCTGTCAGGTTGAAGCACCGACTGCATTGGCGGATTTTTTCCTTTACATCCCGGATGGCCAGAATCAGCCGTTCCGCCTGTTCCGCCGGGGCTTTCACCATATAAAAAGCCAGCCGTTGAGCAGTCTTTGGCCCGATGGTGGGCAGTTTCATAAATTCGTTTATCAGTCGGGATACCGGCTCCGAGTGAAACATCAGCTGTCCTTTTCTTTTTTATTGAAGGCTTCCAGGGCCTGTTGATAAACCTCTGTCAGGGGAATGCCGGTCTTTTCTGCTATCTGCCGGCAGGATTCAAACTCCGGTGATCCCTTCACCCTGCCGTCGGGAAGCTGTGCAGTCTTGAACATCACCGGCCCGTGGGGTGTTTCAAGGGTGGTGTGGCTCCTGGGAAGGCAGAAACGTTCCATCCTATAAAACCTCACTCCCAGAGTGGTTGCCTGTCGCAGTATTTCCATGGCCAGGTCATCCCTCAGGCTTTCAGTTGACAATACCGACAGTTTTACTCCGGGGCGGTTTTTTTTCATATAAACCGGAGTAAGGAACACATCCAGAGCGCCTTTGTCCAGAAGCCTTCCTGTGAGCCAACCTGTCACTTCCGGGGACTGATCGTCAAGGTTGGTTTCAATCATCACCACCGGGTCTGAATCTGCCGGATCCTTGCAGGCGGAACCGATGATGATTCGATGGAGGTTGGGTATCTCCAGATCCCTTTCTCCGGCGCCATATCCCACCTGTTCAATGGTCATGGAGGGCATGGGGCCGAACCCTTTTGCCATGGATCGAAGAAGGCAGGCCCCGGTGGGAGTGGTCAGCTCATGGGGAATCCCCGATGATATGACCGGCACTCCCTTCAGAATATCAAGAGTCGCCGGTGCCGGGACAGGAATGGTGCCGTGCTGGCACTGGACAAAACCTGAACCCAAATGAACCGGAGATGAAAAGACTTCCCCGATGTTCATCAGGTGAAGCCCGGCAATAGCTCCCACAATATCAACAATGGAATCCACGGCCCCCACCTCGTGGAAATGGATCTTTTCCGGGGTGGTGCCGTGAATCCGGGCTTCTGATTCCGCCAGTATGCTGAAGGCTTTCATTGCCTTTTCTTTTACCGGTTCTGCCAGACTGCTTCCCCGGATTATCCCGTCAATATCTGAAAGGTGGCGGTGGGTATGATCTTGATCTGCCTTCACCACAAAACGGGTGCCTTGAATCCCTTTCTTTTCAGTTTTAAAGGTTTCAATGTTGTATCCTTCCAGAGGAAGTCGGTTCAATTCTTCCCTGAGGGCATCAAAATCAAGCCCTGCATCAAGGAGAGCCCCCACCACCATATCTCCGCTGATTCCGGCGGAGCAGTCAAAAAATGCCGTCCTCACAAGTGATCTCCCATACTGTTGATGATTGCCGCCATATATCCCGCCCCGAAGCCGTTGTCGATGTTAACCACTGCTACTCCCGGAGCGCAGGAATTGAGCATTGTCAGCAGCGCCGACAACCCATGGAAACTGGCGCCATAACCGATGCTGGTGGGTACTGCAATAACCGGCGAGGCCACAAGCCCGCCAACGATACTGGCCAGAGCTCCTTCCATTCCAGCCGCCACCACCACCACCGATGCCCCCATCAGGCGATCCCGGATTCCAAAGAGCCGGTGAATCCCTGCAACCCCCACATCAAAAAATGTTTCCACCGGCGAACCCATGGCACGGGCAGTTATTTCTGCTTCCCGGGCAACGGGAATGTCCGAGGTGCCTCCCGTGAGAATGGCGATACAGCCTTTTGATACCGGGTTCGGTATGGGCGATGAGAGGATCATCCGGGCCTCGGGGTGATACCATGCGCCAGGGAGGACTTCTGCCACCTGTCGGAAAGTTTCCTCATCGGCCCGGGTTGCCATCACCAGGGAATTTTTCCGGGCCAGCCGTGTCATGATGGATGCCACCTGTCCCGGGGTTTTGCCGGGACAGAAAACCACCTCGGGATGACCGGTTCGCAGGGTGCGATGGTTGTCAATCCGGGCAAACCCCACATCCTGATAAGGCAAATCCCGGAGGCTGTTCAATGCATCCTCCACAGGAAGATTACCCTGCCGGACCTCTTCAAGGATTGTTCTTATGGAATTCCTGTCCAATCATTCCTCCGGGTATAAGCCGGTTCATATTTCCCATATGGTAACCTGCAAGGTCAAGGGTCACAAAAGGGAACCCCAGCTCCTCCAGTTGATTATGGATCCTGCGCCTTGTTTCCTCTATGAGGAGTGATGAAATCTGCCCCGGGAGGACCTCCAGCCGGGCCACCGGGCCATGAACCCGAACCCTCACCGGGTTGAAGCCCATTTCACTCAGGAATTCTTCAGCCCGGCAAATCATGCTCAGGATGTCAGGATCCAGGGGAGTGCCATAAGGAATGCGGGTTGCCAGGCATGGCGACGAAGGTTTGTCCCATGTGGGAAGGTTCATCTGTCGGGACAGGGATCGGATCTCTTCTTTTGCCAGTCCTGCATCAAGGAGGGGGCTGATAATCCCCAGCTCTCGTGATGCCCGCTGTCCCGGCCGATAGTCCGCCAGGTCGCTGGCGTTGGAGCCTTCAGCAAGGTGTTTGATTCCTATTTTATCGGCCATCTCCACAAGCCGGGAGAAACGTCCCCGCTTGCAATGATAACAGCGGTCCGGCGGGTTGGAGGCAATCCGGGGATCCTCCAGTTCGTTGAGGTTCACCGCGTCAACCCTCAGCCTCAGGGCGCGGGCGGTGTTCAAGGCTTCCGTTGTTTCCCTTTGGGGATGAAGAGGCGATGAAATCAACACTCCCCGGGCATTATCTCCCAGGACCTGCCGGGCAGTAGCCAGAAGAAATGTGCTGTCAACTCCCCCTGAATATGCCACCAGCACCTTTCCCATAGATTCCAGGGCCTGCATCAGTTTTTTTTTCTTTTCAAAGGCAGAAGCCATACTCTCATTAATCTCTCTGCAGGACAAAGATATACTCGTGCTTGAAGACATAATATCCCCCCACCATGGCCCGGTATCGCCACAACTCTTCCTGGCTCCGTTTTCCCTTGGTCTGCTGAAAGTTCTTGATGACAATCGACTTGAGATGAAACCCCACATCCATCATCTTCTGCATTGACCAGAAACCCAGGGGTATCCATTCTCCCTTGTGATACTTGTCGCCGATGACCAGGATGGCATACCGGCCACGTTCCAGCACGTTGTATGTCCTTCTGGCAATTTCGCCAAGGCGATCCAGAAAATCATCCACGTTGGCTGCATTTGAAAGGTCGTCGGCGTTGTCGGAAAAGCGGATGATGTCGTAATACGGGGGATGCAACATCGCCAGATGGACTTTTTTCACACCCATTTGAGAGAGAATTTCTTTATAATCTGCATTTACCGAATTAGCGTTAAATATCCGGGTTTTTACATCATAGGGGTTTTCCTCGGAATCCACGATAAACTGTGCTTTCCGGGAAACCGTGCTGTTCAGCTCCAGGCCTATGCCGTTGCGTCCAAGGCGGCGGCACTCGATGAGGGTTGTGCCTGACCCTGCAAAGGTATCCAGCACGTATTCGTGGCCCTTGGAATATCTCAGCATCATCTGCCGGGGAATCTGGGGTATGAAATTGCCCCAGTAACTGGCCATATGAGCGCCTCCCCGGTCCCGTTTCTTGTCAACCCACAGGCTGTCGGTGCGGATGTCCTTGTATTCCTTCCAGCGGTTGAGATTGATGTCGTTTATCTTGCCGGTTTTTACCCTGGTGATGCTGGTCTTGAGCCGTTGCAGGTAATATCTGATCCTGTCGGTGGTGCGGGTGTCGATTATCTGCTGAAGGTTGCCAGTGAAAATATCCATATCCACCCGGTAAGCCCGGCCATTCATGGGAATTTCCTTTGATGTCCAGGGATTGCTGTCAGGGGACTCCAGGATCCGGTTCATCATATCCTGAACCTCGGATCGAATCTGGGCTGCGGCTTCCCAATCCATAAGCTGATCTATGGTTCCCACCAGCTTGTCCCTGTCCAGAATCAGCTTCGGCGAAGTTTCCTCGCCCAGAGGCAAAGAAAGAATCTCAATGTCCATAATGCTCACCCGCCATAATTAATGTATCTGATTTATGCAGACGCCGGACAAAATCCTCTTTTTTTGCCAGATGCTTGTTTTGATGGTAATTTCATAATGACATCATCCGCCGGCTGATGAATCCCCGGCAGTCGATTTCGCAGGGTAACAGGCTGGTGAGATAGAAATTGACAAAAAATGAAATATTGGAGGCGAAGACCCTTTGAACAGAAATATCAGCCTGAGCCGGATTGGAATTTTATCGAAAGACGGCGGGAAGACCCGGGATTTTTACCGGGAGTTCCTGGGCTTCGATGGGAATGGCCTCCGGCGGGACAAGCTCCGGCGGCTTTCAATATGGGATCTTCACCGGGAAGGAACCCCCGGCCTTGAGATTATTGAATCCTCGGGAGAAGGAATCCCCCTGGGACAGGGCCTTCGCACCATCGAATTTGAAACTGACCATCCCCGGGAAATTTATGACTGGTTCAGGCAGGCAGGCGCGCCCCTGGCGGGAAAGGGGACTGGCATCGACGAGCAGGGACGGGAGTTTTTTCATCTTGTGTCCCCTTCGGGGGAGTTCATACGGATAATCGGGAAGGAGAAAAGATGACCGGGAATTATGCCAGGCTTTATCCCCGGCTACTTCCACCGGCGGTTTTTTTTATTCTCCCCGGCGGGAAGGGATGGATATTTCGATCACCCTGCAACCTTTTGCCCGTGGAAAGCCCCGGGCTGATGAAGGTTTTTATTCAACTGCAGGACATTCTGAATCCCCGGATTACTCTGGGAGAAACTTTGGATAAGGTGCAATCCCCGTCCCGCCGGGAGCTGTTTGACGGCTGTATTTTGCTGATGCTTCAGGGGGGTGTTCTGGAGGCCGGCGATAATCCCCCGGATGATGCCCTGTCGGTGGAAGGGTGCCAATGGCAGTGGATGGATGCCCCCATCATTTCGCCATGGGACATATCCCCGGGGGAGGTGAGCCTCATGCTTGTGCCGGGGTTTTTTTCCCGGCCCGGGGTTGTGGCCCTCTCTTCTGACTGTTCACCGGCGGATTTTATATTGCGGTGGATCTCAGGGCAACGAGGATCCTCACTGACGGAAAGGTTTGCCGGGGATTTGGTGACTCCCGGTGCAGTGCTCCGGTGGTTTCTCCCGGCAGGTTTTGCAGAAACCCTTCAGAAGGGGAAAGAAGCAGTGGCAGGATTTCTTGATGATAATCCCGGTCTGGAGCCCGCGGTTTATTTTTTTGATGAGAAGGGAAATATCACCAACAGTAGTTTTGTTCCTCCTTCTCCTGTGGGGTTTCATACCCGTTGGGGACATCCTGAATCCCTTGAAACCGGCGATCTGATAAATCAGGAGATGGGGCTTTTTTCTGAGGTTCAAATCATTGAGGCTGACGGATTTTACATGGCCACGGTATCCACAGGAAACCCCGGGATTTTCCATGGCGGAGATGCCTTCAGCATCGGCGGTGGTTGCAATCCCTGCAGGGAAACAGCCCTTGGACGAGCCATGGGAGAAGCCCTGGAACGTTACTGCGCTTCGTTTTACCGCCAGCAGGCACTGGACGGCCCATCCTTCCGGCGGGTGACTATTCCCCTGGCCCCGTCACAGGTGAAAAACCCGGCATATCCTCCCGGCGGTGAGTATTTCTCCCGGGAGCAGTATCATCGTTGTGGTTTTCCATATGAACCCCTGAAGGATGATAAAAAGGTATGCTGGGCCCATGGAACGTTTCTGGATAATGTCCGGGATGATCTGGATTATACCAGGGGGCTCAACCGGGAGGAGCATTTGTCGTGGCCGGTGTCGATACCTGCAGGGGCGGTGTTTCTGCCTTACCGGGAGGAGCCGGGTGAATCGGTCATTCTGCCGGATTCCAGTTGTGGCCTCGGGTGCGGTGCCACTCTGGAGGATGCCCTGAGAAGTGCCATCCTGGAGCTGATGGAAAGACATGCCCTGGCTGTTGCCTGGCTTGAGGGATTCTCGGTGCCCCGGCTGGATTCCGGGGATGTCCTGTGCCGGCTTTCCGGGAAATATGCAGGGCTGTTTTCTTCTTCCCGCCGTCGGTGGCGGTTTCTGGATCTTTCTTCATACTGGGGGCTTCCCACCCTGTGGGGATACTGCCGGGAGGATACCACCATGGGTGAACGGTTCTCCTGCGGGAGCGCGTGTCATCAGGATCCGATGGTATGTCTTGAAAAGACCCTTGATGAAATTCAGCAGAACCGCATGGCTTTAAGGGATGAAGAGATAAGAAAGGCAGGGGAGTATCTCAGGGAGGACGATCCTTTTAAGATAAGATCATATCGGGATCATCTGTTGTTTTACAACTGCTTCCCTCATATTCTCGACAGGCCCCCCTTCACTGGGCAGGATATTCACAAGGGAAGCTTTTTCCGACAGGAGCCGGGCCCGGCAACGATTTTTGATCTGTCGAACATAATATGCTGTAAGGATGCTTCAATCTGTTATTCCATCCTAACCACTGCTGATGTCCGGTGGGCTGGCTTCCATGTGGTTCGGGCAGTTTCGCCGGAGCTTCTTCATCCAGCCGGTGCTCACGGCGAGATGATGCTTAACTTATCTCACGTTGCCACAAAGAAATCTCTGGTTTTGCCCCATCCCTTCCCGTGAGATTCAGCAGGGAGGATTTCCCCTGACCGGACAGAAATTTATCTGGAAATCCTTGGGAAGGCAGTTTGTGTTTGTTTATGACAGCAAAAAAGGGAAAAGCAATTGTGGCGGGGGATGAGAATACCCGGAAATCTCTGGGGGAGATTCTCTCAGAGATTGGATATGATATTGCCAGTTGCTCATCAGGCCGGGAAGTGATGGGATTTTTTTCTCCCCAGATGCCTGACGTGGTTTTTATTGATGTGATTCTGCCGGATATGACCGGGTATGAGGTGTTCCGGGAGCTGAAGGCATCGGGGCAGGTTGCCTCGGTATTTTTTATTTTTCTTGTGGAGGACGGGGGGATATTCCACAAGACAGAACATGTTTCTTATGGCCAGTATCGATACCTCAAAAAACCCCTGGATCAGAAGTCAGTGGAATCGGTGCTGGGGGAAAGCCCTGCCTCCGGCAAGGTCAGGCTGAAACCCTCGCCGGAGAAACGCAGTAAAGCTCATTATATAATTGATGAGTTGACGGGGCTTTATAACCGCAACTATCTTGATGAACGGCTCAAGGAAGAGTTTTCCCGGGCCAGACGTTACCAATATCCTGTTTCCCTGGCCCTGATTCGACTTGATGGTTTTGACAAGATGAGGACTTTCTTCAGCAGGGCGCAGACTGACGGCATAATCAAGCAGATGGCCGATGTGATGAGGCGCAATGTCCGGGGCATCGACATCCTGACCCGCTACGGCGAAGGAAGTTTTGCGGTTCTTCTGCCCCAGACCGGCAGAAAGGGCGCAACGACTCTGGGAGAAAAACTCCGCCGGATTCTGCATCGGCATCTTTTCTTTGGAATACCGGGACAAAATCGTTTCACCGCCAGTATCGGCATTGCTGCGTGCAATCATGGCAATCTTTCCAGCATAATGAAGCTGGAATCTGCTTCAAATCGGGCTTTGAAGTCAGCCCAGCGTCACGGCAACAAAGTTCAGGTGGTCTGGCTCTGAGTCCCGGCTGATGCCTTTTCGACAAAAACTCCTGTTGGCACAAGGTTTCCTCCCAGGGGAACAGTTTTTTCTGGAAACCTTGAAAACCGGCAGGATTTTTTCATCTGTTTGGTTAAAATATTAAGTGAAGTTGGGTATTTAGCTGTTTTTCTGAAAGCTCAGGTCATTCTCATGGTGGCCTGCAGGCTTTTAGTGTGGTAAATTTAATATCAGACCTGTCAGGTGCACCATTGCATCCCGGACTGTCCACAGCCCGTGGTTGGTGGTGCTTTTTACATGAAGGCACCGGGGATTATCTGAAAACAACATTGGCAAGGGACTTGAGTGTCCCCGGAGGTGAAACGAGTGCCCAGAAACAACAACATAGTGGCAGCCCTTGATACAGGGACATCCAAAATCAGCTGCCTGATAGGGGAGATACACGAAAACAATGTCCTGGAAGTTATCGGGAAGGGGGCTGCTCCTTCTCATGGGATAAAGAAAGGCGCAATCACTGATATTGACGAGTGCGCCAAAACCATTGAGCTGGCGGTAATGGAAGCGGAAAACCAGTCGGGAGTGCGGATAAATTCATTGCTGGCAGGGGTTTCCGGTGAGTTTATCGTGTCGGGAACCAGCCGTGGAAAAATCAAAATATCCGGCAAAAACCAGGAGGTAACCGACGGGGATATTGCCAAGGTCATGTCCTCGGCCCGGATGGCAAAGATATGCCAGGATCGCAGGATTCTTCATGCGGAGCCAATGGGATACCATATCGACGGCCATAACGGCATCCGGAACCCTGTGGGGATGGTGGGAAACAAGTTAGAGGTGGATGCCTATCTCATCGCCGGCGATAATACATATCTTCAGAATATTGCCCGCACTTTTCAAAAGTCAGGGCTGGAGATGGATTTGAATGACTATGTGTATTCATCTCTTGCCACTGCCAACACAGTGCTGGATGATTCCGACAAGAACTTAGGGGTTGCCCTCATCGACATGGGAGCCGGAACCACCAAGATCAATGTATTTAAGGGCGGGGTGCTGGTTCATTCCCGGGTTCTTCCCCTGGGAGGGGACAACTTGACCTATGACATCGCCATGACCTTCAAGATTCCCCTGTGCGAAGCAGAGAGCCTGAAGATTTCAAAGGGTTGCGCCTGTCCCGAGCTTCTCTCTGCAGAAGAAGAAGAAGAAGAAGTGGAAGCCATCTCTTTTTCCGAGTCGGAAACCCTGAACATTCAGCGGAAGATGCTCTCGGAAATTATTGAAGCCAGGCTGATGGATATATTTGAAGGGGTCAGAAAAGAACTGAACCGCCTGGGGACAGGTGGAATTTTTGTGGCAGGATCCATGCTCACCGGGGGGACTGCCCGCCTGAAACATATCAATTATCTCTCCCAGCGGGTTCTGGAGATGCCCGCCAAGATTGGCAAACCCTGTAATATAACCGGGCTGGGAAGCTGGGCCGGAAACCCCGAGTATTCCTCGGTGACAGGGATCCTCCAGATGGCTGCGGATCGCAGGATTTCCTCGGTGGCCAGGGGGCAGTTCGGTTTTGCAAAACGTTTCTGCGGCAGGGTGTTCCAGTGGTTGCAGGATGTGTTCTGATTTTGCCCTGTTACAGGGTTTCTTGTGATTTTGAAGAATAAGGGAAAAAATATAAACTTAAAACACAACCGAAGCAAGTTTTGGAAGGAGATACAGATATGTCTGACAGCCTGAATATGGAGGAAAAAACCAACCTGGAATCCTTTGCCGGGATAAAAGTGGTTGGTGTAGGGGGCGCCGGCTGTAATGCCGTGAGCAGGATGATTCAGGAAGGCCTCAAGGGAGTGGAATTTGTGGCCATAAACACCGATGCCCAGGCCCTTTTCCTCTGCGATGCGGATCAGAGGATCCATATCGGCGGAAATGTTACCAAAGGCCTTGGAGCAGGGAGCGATCCGGAAATCGGCAGAAAAGCCATCGAAGAAAACCGGGATGATATCCTTCAAGTCCTGGATGGGGCGGATATGGTCTTCATCACCTGTGGAATGGGCGGTGGCACTGGTACCGGGGCTTCTCCGGTGCTGGCGGAACTGGCCCAGGAAGTAGGGGCACTGTCGGTGGCCGTTGTCACCAAGCCCTTCACCTTCGAAGGCCGTATGCGCATGATGATGGGAGAAAAGGGCATCAACGAACTTAAAGAACGGGTTGATACCCTCATCACCATCCCCAACGATCGCCTTCTCCACGTGGTTGACAAGAAAACTCCCCTCATCGATGCCTTCCGTGTTGCCGACAATGTTCTTCGTCACGGTGTCCAGGGCATATCGGACATCATTACCACGCCGGGCCTGATTAATGTTGACTTTGCCGACATTCAGACAGTGATGAAAAACGCCGGCTCAGCTCTCATGGGCATTGGACACGGCACCGGGGAGTCCAGGGCCATCGATGCCGCCAAGGCAGCCATCTCCAGCCCACTGCTGGAAGCCACCATCGAAGGAGCCAAGGGGGTTCTCTTCAACATCACCGGCGGTCAGGACATGTCACTGTTGGAAGTTAACGAAGCCGCGGAGATTATATCCCAGGCAGTGGATCCCGATGCCCGGATAATATTCGGCGCAGTCATCGATGAACGGCTGGAAGGGGAAGTCCGCATCACCGTTATCGCCACGGGATTCCAGGCAGCCCAGTCTTCTGCTCAATATGAAACCCATCGCTTCGCTCATGATGACGAGAACGAATTCAAGCCCCTCATGTCCTCGGAAGAGATTGACGCAATCCCAGCATTTATCAGGAGGAAAACTGGTTAATGAAATGCCCCTTCTGCCACAATCTTGACAGCCGGGTTGTGGACTCCCGCCTTATCGAGGTGGGGGACAGCATCCGCCGTCGCCGGGAGTGTCTGGAGTGCCATCAGCGCTTCACCACATATGAGCGTCACTGTGAAACTCCCCTGATGGTCATAAAGAAGGGCCGTCGCCGGGAGCCTTTCAACCTGGACAAGCTTATCCGGGGAATCTCCCGGGCCTGCAGCAAACGGGGTGTTGACAAGGCTGTCATCGAATCCATGGCCGATGATATTGAACGGGAACTGCGGGTCATATCCAACTCCGAGGTAAGCTCCGAGGATATTGGCAGAAAAGTGATGTATCACCTGTGGAAGCTGGATGAAGTGGCATATGTGCGGTTTGCGTCGGTTTACAAGGAATTTGACCGGCTGGATATGTTTATAGAAGAAGCCAAGAGGATTCAGGCTCTGGAAGAAGGATCCGCACCTGTGGCGGCAAACTCCGGCAATTGATATTATCTTACATACAGGCTGTTATAATGTGACAACAAAAAGGCGCATCCCGAAAGAGATGCACCTTTGATTTTCAGGGTTTACAAACTAACTGCTGGGATTCGAAGCTAAATGCCAGAGATTATCATTCTGCCTAACATCCATGGCTTCTTTCACAGTTTTGAAAGGAACGTGAATCTGATCCCCTTCTTTCACGATTTCATCCGCAGGCAGGTAAAAAACCCACAGATGGCCCACTCCTGCTCCCACAGGCCCCAGGTTGCTACCCAACAACTCGGCTCCCACAAACAAGGAGTGTTGTCCCCGTCCCTGCCAACCATCTTTTAAGAACTGGAAATCCAGGTGTTGTAATTCATCCTTCTGGATTAATCCGTCTTTTTCTCTTACCATCAAAGGTTTCTGCTCATTGCCATCGATTCTTACAGCTGTTACTTCTTTATCGGTCCAGAGGGCATACTTCTCCCCCACTTCATCTCGATGAACTCCAGATGGCTCGAATTCTTCCACCGGCTTCCAAGCCCCTTCATCATTTTGCTTCACCAATACCGGGTCGGTTTCTTCCTGCCGCCTGAAGCCGACACTTACCTTGAACTGCTGATCATGATTATAAACAGGATGCTTCCTGAAACGCAGGTTATCTGAACATGTATCCATCAAAAAAACTCCTCTCACTTAACAGCTCCCGGGACAGCTTTTTCGTTGCCATCGCCGGGAAAAAACTTGCCTTAATCGAGCTATTGTAAGGTATATGCCAAGGAGAGTCAATTGAAAAAATGTTAACATTCGACCAGTAACATCTGCCACCGGAATTCGAAATAAAATAACCAACTCCTGACGGATCATCTCATCATCAGAGCCATGAGGGCTTTTTGGACGTGGAGCCGGTTTTCCGCCTCGTCCCATACTGCAGATCTGGGGCCGTCCAGGACCTCGTCGGTTATCTCCTGTCCCCGGTGGGCAGGGAGGCAGTGAAGAACGATTCCGTGATCCTCGGCGTGTTCCATCAGTTTCGAGTTCACCTGGTATGGGGCAAATTCCTTGAGCCTTGAGGCTTCGTCCTTTTCATCCCCCATACTTACCCAAACATCGGTATATATGGCGTGGGCTCCTTTTACCGCAGTGACGGGATCTGTGCCCAGTTCGATGGTGGCGTTGGACTTGCTGGATATTTCCCGGGTTTTTTCGATTACTTCATCGGTGGGGAAGAATTTGTTGGGGTGAGCGCTGGCAAAGTTGACCCCAAGTTTTGCGCATATGTACATCAGAGAGTTGCACACATTGTTTCCGTCGCCGATGTATGCCAGTTTCAATCCTTCCAGGTGGCCGAATTTCTCTTCTACTGTGAACAGATCCGCTAACACCTGGCAGGGATGTTCATAATCCGAAAGGCCGTTAATCACCGGCACCCGGGAGTAACGGGCCAGCTCCGTGATGGTGTTGTGGGAAAAAACCCTGGCCATTATGCCGTCGAGATAACGGGACAGGACCTGGGCGGTATCGCCTACGGTTTCGCCCCGGCCCAGCTGAAGATCATTGCTGGACAGGTAAAGGCCGGTACCTCCCAACTGGTATATCCCTGCTTCAAAAGAAACCCTGGTTCTGGTGGAGGGCTTTTCGAAGATCATCCCCAGCACCCGTCCCGGGAGTATATGGTGGGTCTGGCCGCTGTGGGTTTCCTGCTTGAGCCGACATGTCATGTGAAAAATCTGCCGGATCTCCTCGGTGGAAAGATCCAGGATGGAAGTGAGATGTTTGCCTTTCATGTTCTGTGCCATTGTTGTCCTCCGTTTACTTTGATAATTAATTGTTCCGCCGGTCAAACTCCTTTGCATAGCAAAAGGAGGGGGTTACCCTCCCGGTGAAGCAATCTTATCCAGATGCGAAATAAATCCTCTTTTTTGTCGATTCAATTTTTTTCGTGGTTATGCCGTTGTATCTCCGGAGGGAAGTGTTTCCATGGCGTTATTGCATCCTGTTTTCAGATAAAGAGGGTTAGAATAATACTTATCGAAAAGGATAATAATCCATGGGGGAAGGTATTATCATTCAGTATCCGAGGAGGGATTGAATCAAATGGACTTATCCAGGTTTGAAAGGTTGATAAAAGGCATCGTGGAGAAGACCCGTTGCAGGGAAGAGTTTATTGGAGATGACGAGAATCCTGAATACAAGCTGACATTTCAGGTGGAGGAAGACCCCACCCGAAAGCAGGAGATTCGGGTCTGGCCCTTTGATGAGGATGGCCACGATTTTGTCCGGATGATGACATATATCGGCAAGAAACAGGATTTTTCCAAGGCCCAGCTTATATCCTTCCTGGATCTTAATGCATCCCTGCGCTTCGGCTCCATCGGGATATTTCAGGGGGAAGTGGTGATGATATGCACTGCCCTGTTTGCCAGCGTGGTGGATGAAGACCGGGTCATCAACCAGATGAAATATCTCATCAAAATGGCCGACAGTTTTGAAAAGCAGATGGTTGGCCTCGACAGGAAGTAAACAGCTGACAACTTTAAAATATAAATTAAAAGGCGGTAAGTTATAGGTTTTATGGTCTGATATCTTTTATCCGCCTTTCATTTTACCCCCTTCTGCTGATTGGGGGTTTTTGTTTTGTAGAGTAAAAAGGCCCTGAAAAATCAGGGCCTTGTGGTTAAATATAATGTCAGCCTATGCCTCGGCTTTTGGTTGTTTCACTTGCTCCGGGGCATTCTGAATTTTGTCGTAAATTTTGTCGATAGCTTCATCCCACAATGTCCGCTTGGCATAATCCACATCTTTATAACCGGTGCGGACTCCGCCGTAAGTGGGAAGCTCCGCGGACAGGCCATGGGCATTGGGATGACGGCTGGAGTGCTGTTCTGCAATGACGGCGTTCTGAATGGCTTTCATCATGCCCTTTGCCGCGGTTTTCAGCTTGTCATCGCTGATTTTATCGTTGTTTACGACATTCTCGGCGAAATGAAACTGATCCCTCAGGCCGTTGCTGAAATACTCGCTCTTGCGGATACAGTCCTTGAGTACGTCGTTGGGAGTATCGGTGAGGATAATCTGGCTGGAAAACAGGTTGGTGGCATCGGCAACGCCTTTCATCATTTTAAGATCCACTGCTGAAAGGGTGGGAAGGCTGTATTGTTCTTTTTCCGCATGTTCGATGATCTTTTCTGCCAACTGACGGGGAGAGATGTTCAGACGTTTGCTCAGGGCGACATTGAACTCCGACAGGGTTTTCCTGGTGAGAAGAGGAGTGTAGTTCCAGCCCGTGCCTCCTTCGTTTTGCTGGGAGCCCACCATATAGCCGACCCCTGCTTCATTCATCTCGTGGGCCACCTCGGTGGTAGCCATCAGGCAACAGTCGAATCCAAGAACATCAATATCCTTGCCGGACATCTCTACGGCTTTCCGGATATCCGGCAGGGACATAAAATCCCTGTGGCTGCTGTCGTCAACAGCTCCCTGCCATCCCGCGCCATGGCTTCCGATGACCAGAGCATAATGCTGGGCGGGATATTTCTCTACTCCAAACTTGATGAAGTCCGCCAGCACCTTTGGATCTGCCATGTTCACCGGGCCTAAGCTTTCCAGGGGAGGAGATGTAATCTTGCTGGTGTCATCGCTTTGAATCAGGTAGTAACGCTCACAGTTGCGTCCCTCATCCAGCTGAACCACCAGGTTCATGTTTTCCGTGGAGCCTACCACTTCCATTTCGTTGACATCTGCCTTGATGAACCGGAGCAGATTGTTGTCGGCAGCGGCATAATGCATAAAGGTCCACTTCTTCAAAGGAGCGTCCGAATTTCCCCCTTGATTCAGTGAAACCTGATCCTTCACCTGGGTTTCTTCACTGCTTTTCTTAAGATTGGTTTTACCTGTAGCCTGGGGAATGGTATTTGCCATATTCTGGCCGATTCTGCCGATGTCACTCATATTGTATCCTCCATTAATATCTTGTAAAAATAATTATATACTGTTTTGATGCATAAAACCATTAACATATTGTTAACAAATTACCAAAAAAACATGGCAGGCCAAGAACACAGTTGCCGGCCCTTTGTAGATGTAATCCTTGTCCATGCCTCTGCAACAGTCAGCCTGCCGGGGATTTGCAAAGAAAAAAGGCGGAATAATCCGCCTTTTGAAAAATCATGGATTCTGTGGTGGCTATTTTGTTTCAAACTGGATGTCCTCTTTTTCAAATCCGAAGGCCTTGAGGACCTTGTAAGCGATGTTAATCAGGTTCTGGGCATTGAAATTAGTTTCTACATAGATGTCAGTGCCTGATACGATGCGGGGCTCCTTGAGATCCTCGGGGTTGCGGGAAAAGTAGCGTCTTTTTCTTCCCGTCAAGTCAAGAACCTTTTCAAACTCCCCTGCCTTGTGCTCCGCCAGCAGATTGCAGACATTAGTCAGAATCTCTTTCCATTTGCGCACTTTCTGGGTCTGGCCCAGGAATGTGAAGGTTCTGGGTTTCTTGCCGATGAAAGTTTCTCTTTTTATTCCCAGGGGCTTTCGCCCCGGTCCCCGGGTGGATTTTGCCTTGACAGTGGGCTTCCTGCCTCTTTTACGCCCGGGTTTTTTCTTGACAGTCGGTTTCGCCGGGGCTGTCTTGCGCCGGGTTCCTTTTTTCAGGGCAGATTTGATGAATGTCTGAACAATGTCAGGCTCCGGTGGATAACCGCTGATTTTTTCCGCTTTTTTTGCCAGCATTTCCAGCAGATCCGGGTCACTTCCGGATATGTTGTCATTCCATACATCTGTCAGGGCTTCCCGGATCAGCCGTTTTTTCTTGCGACTCCTGAAAACCTTTTCCCCTTCTTCCTCGGCTTTTCCCTTGCGGACATGATCCCTGGAGAGGAAGCCGACGAATTTTTTGACCAGATCCTCAATGTTCTGTTGAACGATACTCAGGGTATGGAATTTATACTGCTCCCCGCCAGCACGGTTGGGGAGATAAAAATGCCATTCGATTCCATTGGTGAGAACACCGATTCCGGCGGTTCCTTCCCGGCCCAGCTCAATCAACAGTGGCTCATATTTGGCCAGGTCTTCTCCGGGACGGCGAACCATCAGAAAAACCTTGTTCTCGTTGTCATACCTCAGGGAGAAATCCACATTCCCTCCGCCAACCGGGTAATCGGGGAAAACTTCCTCCACATCGAAAATATTCCAGCCTATGGCATGCAACGCCGGAAGAATAATTGCCTGCTTGGTTCGAATTTCGTCATAATAGAAGATTTTAGCGTCATCCTTGAGGCTCTTGATAAGGGCGGTCAGTTCTTTTTTCATGTTAATTCTCCGAAAACTCTTAAAATTATATTTTTTGCTTTTTCTACACATGAATCAGAATTCCTCCAGATGCAAGGGTAAAAATTAAAAAACATGAATTATTTTTATTATTGCCAAAAAAAATGCAGATTCTTATGGTTAAGCCGGGGATGATTCAGGTGTTTCAGGGCTTTTCTGTGGTCTTTTCCATGGGGGCCTCCATGGATTCCGGGGATTCCGGGGATTCTGGAAGTGGCTCCTCTCCGGGAATGTCAGAGGCTGTCGGGGAAACAATTCCGGTGAAGGGCAGGGGAGTCCCCGGGGAATCCTCGGGGTCAGGTGAGGGTTCCGGATGCTCTTCTTTTGGTGTTGCAGAGTCTTCATCCTTTTCATTGGGGTCGGCACCTGAGGGATCTGATTCTTTTTCGTTGCCGGTTTCCAGCTCCAGTTCGATTGTCCGGGGAAATATCACCCACAGGGTAGTCTTGCGGATGGGTTCCTTGAAGAACTGCTTGATAAAATGCTTGTGATCAAAATAAATCTGCCCCAACTGTCCATCTGATGGATATGCATAGGGAAAACTGGTGGAAGCACGCAGAGTAGCGGTGATGAAGTTGGGCACAAAGCTGACCATTTTTGACTTTTCAATATTGTAAACCTTGAATCGGCAGGCAAACATGAGAGCACTGGGAGGTGTGCATGATGTGTAAAGCACCTGTTTTCCATCCCGGCTGAAAGTTATATGATATGCCAGGTCCGCCTCAGAATCCACCGGCTTGATACTGCCCGATGTCAGATCCCCCAGGAGAACTTCTCCGCCATGGGCAAGGAATATCATAGTTCCATCGGGAGAAATCCCTGACTGGAGTGGATCCGGCACATGAGGAAATGATGAGGCATTAAAACCGGAATCCCCGTCAAAGGTGTGAACCCTGCTCCCGTCAAAGCAGAAGAGATTTCCCGACAGGGGATGAATGCTGGACAGAAGGGTGCCCTCAGGCAGTTGAGCCACGGCTTCCATCTCGCCGGAATGGGCATCCCACCGGTAGAGGGAAGCCTCGCCGGGGATAAAATCGAAGGTTTCAAAGGCAACCTGCCGGGAGAACCGGGCAAATCCCGGGGTGTCATTCTCCATAGGAGTTGACTGGCCGCATACTAACATCAGGGTGTCGGGATCCCTCCAGAATGCCCCGATGACATCATCCCGGGGAAGCTCAATTCT
>CAYNGH010000038.1:0-4009 GCA_964396845.1 uncultured bacterium
GATGAGAGTATATACATCTAATTTTCCCAGTTGGGCGCCATCCCGCAAGTGGCTCACCTCGACGCTGATGCGGTATGGATCCGAGGGCTTCCCCTCATCCCATGCAACTCCTGTCAGATCCCGGGATGCGTCGAATCCGTCTTTCAGTTTGAATTCGTCATTTCGAAGAACCTTTGCCTTATCGGCAGACCCAGTATGTTCTGCCTTGTCCAAAACCCGGGGATTCAGGGAAATCGTTTTAAAGATACTGCTCTGGCCACCCAGGGAAACTTTTTCTTTCGGCTCCCCGGGGGATGAATTCCCCCTTATGCCCAGTGTGTTGCCTTCGCCGGCTTTTTTCAGATCCGATCCACGGACGGTCATAATTTTCAGCTTTGAGGGGTCAATATTCATCGGTCATCTCCCAACACAGATTAAATGGCGGATTCTCCCACTAAAAGTATATTCTTTTTATTAATTGAAGTCAACAGAAACTGCCGGGGCATCTGTTACAAAATTGTTAACCTTTAGCAGGCAAAACACGAAAATTATGATTAATCGATGAGAATTCTGTTTTCCTTGCGGATAAATGAGATCATGACCGGCTTGAAACCATGATCGCCAAAAAACCTGCTGACAGCATCAACATCTCTGGTATGGGCATTGACTACAAAATGATTCGCCCCAAGGCCCACGCCTTTTTCCACTATCTCTTCCAGAAGACGGCCCCCGGTATTTTTCCCCCGGTGATCAGGAGCAACATACAGGGCTTCCACATCCAGGTAAGATGCACCCTCGGGGATTTCCCGGACACCATGCCCACGGTGGATGCTTCCGTAAACAAAACCCCGGATTCTCCCGGCAGATTCTGCCACCAAAAAACAGTCCCCCAGCCGGGCTGTCAGTTCTCCCCGGCCCGCGGCGATGAAATGGGGAGTGATTTCCTCTCCAGCCCAAAGTTGGCAGAGGGCCTTGATGTCATCAATATCCGTCACCCGACACCGGCGGATTATCATCACCTCTGCAGTGGCATCCTCACTCATTTATCTCCTCCACCGGCAGGGTCATCACAAGACCCGATCCATTCAAAGCCGGACTTGATGATACTCTCCAGAATCTTCCCGTTTAGATCAATCATGCCATCAGCCTCATAATGAAGGCCGAAGTATCGCTGGGCCGGGTTGAAACTGCCCTGCTCCTCCACTGCCTGCTTCCATTTGCATGCATTTTCCTCGCCGGCAATCCGGGAGCTGACTCTGTGAAATGTTTCCATTCTTTCAGGAGTTATTTCGATATTTTCCGGAAACTTTTCTTTCATGGCATTCAGAAGTTCTTCCGGCTCAGGGTCCCGATAAATCTCTCGATGAACAAGAAGCTCCTGGGGAAGTTTCTTGCGGGGAAAGGGACGAAGCTGGGGGTATCCAACACACAGAAGCACCACAGGAAGAACGCCGGGGGGAGTCTTCAGAATCTCTCTTAGTTCAACGAGGTGTTCCAGAATTGTTCCCACATAACAAGTGCCAAGATCCATGGCATCCGCAGCAGTGCAAGTGTTCTGGGCGGAAATGATTACATCCTGAATGGAGATCCAGAAATGATAAAAAGCCTGATGAGCTGAGAAAGGTGCCTTTTCCAGCTCTGCCCATCGTCGAAGCCGATGCCAGTCGATGCAATAGACAAGGTTCACCGGAGCCTGAGCCACAAAGGATTGCCCGCAAATCTCCCCCATTTTACTGCGGTTCTCTTCATCCTCAATCACAATAATTGACATGGGTTGCAGATTTCCCCCCGAGGGAGCATGAATCCCCGCTTCAAGAATTGTGTCGAGAAGCTCCCTGTCTATGGGCCTTTCGTCAAAACGCCGGCAACTGGCCCGCTGAAGCAGGAGTTTCATGGTTTCATTGGGATATTCTTTTTTGACACCATGGGAAACCTTCGCCCCGTGATGTGAAGGAAGTCCCTGAGATGTGGTATTTGCCATAACTTTCCCCCCTGTGTGTTCATCAATAAGTATATCAACATGTTTTTTCCAAGGCCTAAAAAACCCTGCATCCTGTGCTACAGACAAACTGTTACTTACAAAACACCGCATATCACATCCCGACCCATTTTTGGAAAATGGGGCACTTTAGAAGTGCCCAATATAAGTCGGGATTGTCATGATCGGTAGGATATAACCCTCGGGCCGTTGGTTATGTGTTGGTGGGCGTTTTCATATTCTTTATTATATTCTAATGCTCCGTCAGAATGGCGAAGCCCTCATGAAGTTCTTTTTGGAGAGGTTTGGAGAACCTCTTTTTGGGAAGGGATCATTTTTTTTAATAGGCTCTTGATTCTTGAAAACAAACGTGATATAATCTTCTGACACTTACTGGAAAAGGAGGTGCAACATTTGGCCAATCACAAGCAGGCAAAGAAAAGAATACTTATCAATGCAAAAAAGAGGCTCCGAAATATGGCAGTCAGATCCGCAGTCAAGACGGCTTTCAAAAAAGCCATGACAGCCATCGAAGCCAAGAAAACAGAAGATTCTCAGCAGCTGGTTACTAAAGCTATCATTTCAGTGGACAAGGCTGCCTGCAAAGGAATCATCCACAAGAACACCGCCGCAAGAAAAAAATCACGTCTTGTAAAGCATTTGAATGATATGGTTGCCGAAGCTGCAGCCAACTAAAGGCGGAGCGCAAAGATTTGACGCGAGAAATTCGATAAGAACACCTTATCGAATTTTCAGTTCCCGGGAAAATTATCCGGGACATCACGAATCCCGGAAGAATATCACCCCGTAACGGGCAGGCACCTTCACTTGGGCTTTACGGCCCAGGACCTCGATTTTATAATCGTCAAGATATTCCGTCCAGTAACCGTCACAGGGAAAAGGCATCAGCACTTCCACGCTCTCGTTGGAAAAATTCACGGCGATTATGAGCTGTTCTTCATCAAGATATCGCTTGAAGGCAGTTACCTGGTGCTGGGGATCCGTAAAAAAATGAAAGAAATTCCTGGACCTCACCGATGGAAAACTTTTGCGCAGTTGAATCAGCTTCTGATGGAAACGGAAAAGGTCCCCGCCGGCAAAATCCGACAGGTACTGCCAGCGGATGGGCCTGGGCCGAAGCCGTGAAGGCCCGGAATCCGGCACGAAACGGTTTTCTCCAAACTCCTGTCCGTTATATATCAGGGGAATCCCCGGACTGACAAACTGAGAAATGATACAGGGCTTCACTTTCCACCAGTGATTCTTGCGATCTCCCACCGGGTTGCCCAGGAGATCCCGACTGCCGGACATCACTCCCATCTTGACTGTGAGGCTGTGAGCAGAGCCGTCCTCGATGGAGTTGGTGGCGGTTTTGGGAATGATGCCCTGGTCATGGACAGATTCTTCGGAATAGTTGAGCTGGTTCAAGTCCATAGTTTTCCAGAAATCCTGATCCAGCTGGCGGTTATCGGTTATCCGGTGAACAGTCCTCATAAAGCTGTGATTGGCCACGCCGTTCACCGCGGAACGGTTCAAGACCTCGTGATCCAGGGTGGAGCAGTTGTCAACAAAAAGGTAAACCTCCCGATCCTCTTCCCAGGCTGTTTCCCGGATGCGCCGGGCCAGCCGGGCCAGGCCTGATCCATCGGCGCCATCCCAGAATGACCGGGCGTTGAGAAACCTGAAGCCGTCCACATTGTATTCGTCCAGCCAGTATCGGCACACTTCAAAGGCAAAGTCCGGGGTATGACTGTCGGAATAATTCAGGAATACCCGCATTCCGTCATCTCTCAGACGTCCCAGGAGAGGCTTCTTGTCAAAGAGGGGATATAGTTTTTCCAGCCCAAAAGAAGGAGCCACTGAAGAAAGATCCACATCCATGAAAACAGCTATCCCGTTTTTGTGAAGCTGGTTTATCATAACCTTCAACTGGTAGGGAGTACCATAGTCAAAATGAGGCGCAAAATAATGAAGAGGCGCTCGATCTTTTCCCGATAAAGGCTCAAATCCCATCCACGGCGAAAAGATTATACCGTTTATTCCCAGTCGGGC
>CAYNGH010000038.1:4019-23899 GCA_964396845.1 uncultured bacterium
ATATGTAATGCGGTTCCTTACACCGTCAATATTCCTGTTAAAGTTGTCCATGTCCAATTCATAGAGCACCAGATCACTGGCATCAGGCGGATTAAAGCTGTCCAGCCGGGCTGGTTTTTCTCTGGGGAATGAGAAAGCAGAATGACCATTTTCCCCTGTCATCCGGGCAAAGGGATCCGGCGACATGTCGGAATACCAGGAACCCCATTTCACCTGATATGCATATTCAAAAACGCCCCTGGGAGGCTCATCCAGCTTCCCTTCCCAGAATCCGGACTTTTCAACAAATTTCAAGGCAACACTTCGCTCCGGTTCCCAGTCACAAAAGGCCCCCAGGCACAAGACCCTGGCATCGGGTTCGATTCCCGGAAGCCAAGTCCTGAAGGTCACCTGGTTGCCCCTTACCACTGGGCCAAGCTGTGAGAAATTAACTTTCATTCTGTCACCCCTATGAATTGATAAGGCCCTGACAGGTGGACTGCCGGGACATACTGATCTTATGGAAGCACCTGTCAAAATCCTCTTATCAGAAAACAGGGCAAAAAAAGGAAATAAGAGATCAATACAAAAATAAATCTTTTCTGTCATTCTTGCATCATAAAACTGCCAGTATCAAAGGAACAGGAGGCGATCATATGTCACAGGACAACAAAAGCACACCAGACATCACCAAATCAACCGAGTCTATGGACAATAAGGAAAACCCGGCAAGCACAACAGAACCCCTGGACAACAGCAAAACCGCTACACCTCCCCAGGACAATCCAGAAAAAACCGCCAGCGGCGAATCTGCCACAGAAGATCCCGGGAAAACAGCTGCCACAGAAGAAACCCAGGATGCCGGCGGGGAAGAGTTTGATTTTACTCAGTTTCTCCCGGACAAAATGGAAGATATTGCCGCTCTGCAAATTTTTCAACTTCAGCAGTGGGCGCACATTTACATGGGACTCCTGACGCATCCGAAGCAAAAGAAAATTGTCAAGGATCACAACCAGGCACGAATTGCCATCGACTGTGCTTCTGCTATGACAGAATCCCTGATGCCTTATCTTCCGGCGGAACGACAAAGAGAGTTCAAAGTTCTAATCAGCGATCTGAAAATGAACTTTATCTCCCACTCCTCCCAGGAAAAGTAATAACCCGACATGATCCCGTCCCGGTTTTCCAGTCATCGGATCAAGCAAAGAAAAACAGGAGTTTTGCATGAACAAGGCAAACAAACGTTTATAAGTAAAACCATTTGGAGGCTTCCATGAGCGTAGAAAAAATAAAAGACAACTTCACCAGGGAAGATTGGGAAGCCATTTTGGATGCGCCTTTTCTCATAGGGCTGGCGGTATCCGATTCAGATATTCACCCCGAGGCATCTTCCCGGGAGCTGGACGCTCTCATGAAAGTCTGCGGTAAAGCCCGGGACAACTACCCGGAGAATCCCCTGATCATGGAAGCCCTTGACGAAATGGGATGGTTATCACAGATGGACGAACCCGAGGCAGATCCCCAGGAAATCCGCAGTCATTTCGAAAAAATTGCAGTAATACTGGACAACTTCGACAGAGAGGTTTCCGGACATTATGGCCGACAGTTCAAGGAATTTCTTTTCCAGGTGGGGCTGGAAGTTGCCAAGGCCTACAGCGAGGAGTTTTTCGGGCTGGGCAAAAAAATTTCCGACAGCGAACAGACTATGCTGGAGATGCTCAGGGACGCCCTGGGCCTGGATGATGTTAAAATCAGGTAACCCCTCCGAAAAGCCACAGGGAGATTCACAATGGAAAGAAGATATGAAAGATTAATCCCCACGGGAGTAAAGGGAGGCAGAATCGAATCTTCCACCCTTACCATCACTACCAGCCTGGGAGATCATGTCATCCCCTGGGAGGATGTGGAGTTTCTTTCTATCAACCGGATTGAAGAAGTAAAGCAGATCGCCCTCAAGGATCAGAACCGCAGTAGTTCCAGCATGATGGGAACCGGATATGCAAAGGCCATGACTTGCCAGAACAAGACTGTGAAGAAAAAAGTCACCCAGTCAGAAGTTTACACAGCCTTTCTGGTGGCCCGAAATCAGGAAAAACCATTCCGGTTTGACACCATCACCACCAACTACCGACAGATGCTGGGGCCTGATGCCGGTTACAGCGCATGGGTCAATTTCAGTGCAGTTTTCATAAAAATCATCAACAACTCCCCCAACATAATTCTTGACTCGTCTGCGAAGGACTTTCCACAACAGGGGAAAAAATCAGTGGCCACATATTCCAGCCGGGAAAAGGCCTTCGACGAGGCAATGAAGTATTATGAAAAAAATAAAAACTCCATCAATATCAATTCAGAAAACCCCCACAGCCGGGACGATGAAATAATCCGATTCAGCCTGGAGGATTGACCTTTTCTCTTTTTTCCATGGCACCGGCAATATGGAGAATTATTATTTCTGGAGTCAGAGCAATTAAAAGCAATAAAATTAAACAAGGTGAAACTGATATGACAAATACGGCGAAATGTATATACTGCGGTTTGGAGCTACCGGAGGACACCGGTAAAATTTGCTCCCGATGCAAGGTCAGAGCAAAAGCCTTTGAGATGCTCAGAGAAAAAAATGAAATAACCGGGGAAGAGTTCATCCCCGATTCCGGACAAATCCAGGAAGAATCTTCCCAGGATATGTTCCCTGTTCCCCGTGAGGGTGAAATAATCCAGGGGTTGATTAAAACATGCCGGAAGATATTAGATGGAACAATCCCCGTGGAAAAAGTCCCGGAAAAGATGGAAACTATCGCTGTAAATGTTTCTGAAGCCTTCAAAACTCTTTTTGAGGAAATCGGTAAAATATCAATCGACATCGAAGATTACGAAAATATTATCACAGAAAAACTGGATGATATTGAGTTTCTCTTCATGAAGGGGATTGAGGAAATCTCACGATTTGCCGAGGACAGCAACCCGGCCCATATTCACTACGGCCTTCTCCTTTGCCGTACCGGTGAACAGCAATATATCGATCTTTCTATGCAGGTCAACAAAGATGCCACAGGGAGCCAGTTCACGGGAACCGAAAACATCCCCGCACAGCTTGCCATGGAGCTTAACCAGGGAAGAATGGACAAAAACCAGTACAACAGTGAGCTGGAAAGCCTGGAAAAAGAGATAATCATAAAGACAGACAAAGCACAGGCCCTTATCACAGAAGGATTCAAACTCGCCAGGCAATATGACGGAACCTGTGAAGATACCATGACTTGTGCCCTGAAATCTTTCAAATCTGCCCAGGAAGAACTCTCGGGCATAATTTTGAACCTGCATGATCCCGGGGACATCAAAAAAGCCATGGAAGAACTGATAGAAGACTTCATGGAAGAAGAGATACTGGAATAATCACCGGAACAACACCAGCTCAAAGCAATTCCGGCAGGCCTGAAACCCTATGAAAGACGTCGCAGGATTACTTGCCTTTGCCTTTTCCCCCACCCTTGTTTCCCTTGCCGGGAGGAGGCCCACCTTTCTGGCCCTTGCCTTCTCCTGGTGCCACAGTCCCCTTATCGGGCTTTCCCTTCTTGATCTGGTTGTTGACATTGATAAAATCAACGCCCTGGGAGCGAAGCCGGATCACCTCATCGGGGCTGACCTTGTTATGATCCGATATGAACCTCAGATTCACAAGATTGATAAAGTCGTTGTTGCTCAAGGGCATGTTTTTCCATGTCCATTGATCCTTGGGGAATTTTCCATAATATCCATACGCCTTGCCATAGGGAGGCCCAGGCCGGTGCTGGACAGGGATGTAATAAGCTGATGGCGGAATCCCGTATCGCAGGGATATATCCAGCCAGTTCATCCCGCCGAGGCGGAGATCTGCAATGATTGTCGGCTCAACCCTGGCCTGGGAAGCCACATAATAGACCACGGGGATTTCATTTCCCGCCAGCCCACGGCTCTGAAGTTTTTTCAAGTGTCCCGGAGGCATCCTGTAATATTTGGACATATCATAATAATAGTCGTTCTGAGATGGCCCCCCGAAGTTGATGTTGATGTTCACCTGGGCCATGGCAATGCCTCCGGTGACAAAAATTAACAGAATCGCCGTTATGAATGTCATGCAGGCTTTTTTCATAATTATCCCTCATTTCTGGCAGTGCTTACTCTATATATGACAATAAAAGGCAGATTTTGTTCTATTGATGGAAAATTTTTTTTCAGGAGGCTGATTTGTTGTTGACAATATTTCGAAGTTTCTTGCCCGGCAAAAACACAGGAGCTGACCGGCCCGGGATGCGGATCTTCTCGCCGGTTCTGGGGTTTGTCCCGTTGCGGGCTGGCCGGTGAACCACATCAAAGGTGCCGAACCCTGCCACCTTGAACTTTTCTTCCCTGGACAAGGTTTCGCTGATTACATCAAAAACTTCATCCACCACATGTTTCACCTGGGATTTAGTCAGGGTGGATCTGCCGGCGATGTGGTTTACAAGTCCGCATTTGTTCATCAAAACAGGCCCCCAATCTCCTTGTATATTTTTTACGGATGAACTTGGAAATCCTTTCCTTGAAGGGCAATTTTATCTGCCAGAGAAGTATCATACCGGAAAATTACGCAAGCCAGGAGGATCCCCGAATGTATATCACCCTGTTTGTCACGGTTCCCGACGAGCAAACCGGAAAAACAATTGCCAGGGCCTTGCTCAGGGAAAGACTGGTGGCCTGCGCCAACATTGTCAGTAATATTTTTTCCATGTACTGGTGGGAAGATGAGATCCAGGAAGAGCCGGAATGCCTTATGATTATGAAAACCAAGATCGGGCTTTTCAAGGAGCTGGAGAAAAAAGTAAAACAGCTTCACCCATACGATGTGCCGGAAATCATCTCAATCCCAATTGTCAAGGGACACACTCCATACCTGGACTGGCTTTCCACTCAGACCCGGCCCACAAGAGAGGATATGGATTACAACGGGGTTCAGTTCTGATGATGCCGGGCCTGGGAGATTCCCACCTTCATTCCCGGTTTTCTCTGGACTCCACCGGGGCCCCTGCTGAGATGATTGAAACCGCCATCAGCAGGGGTCTGGCATGGGTCACCTTTACCGAGCACAAAGACCTGGACCCGGCCCACCCGGTGGACAGGGATTATTTTGACTATGGTTCATTTTGCCGAGAGATTGGACGTCTGAGGAAGCTATTTTTAGGCAGAATCCAGATACTTGCCGGAGTGGAGGTGGATTTTCAAAGAGATACCGCCGATGCTTTTGACCGATTCACTAAAGATCACAAGTTGGATTTTATCATGGCATCGGTTCATGCTCTGGATCATATTTTTCTCTCTCCCGGTTATTTCAACAATCGGGATCCCCGGCAGGCTTACCGGGATTACCTCAGAGAAACCCTGGCCCTGTCAAAAAAAGATGGATACAACATCCTGGGACATCTGGACTATGTCGCCAGGCATGCGCCCCGGGATGTTCCCATGATATTTGAAGAACATGAAGGCCTGATAGAAGAGATACTGAACAATATCATCGAAAATGGAAAAGGGATTGAGCTTAACACATCCGGCTTTCGCCATGGTATCGGCAGGCCGTATCCATCCCGGGAAATCCTGAGATTATACCGCCGTCTGGGAGGCAGAATCATCACTCTGGGATCCGATGCCCACACTCCCGGTGATGTGGGAGATGGCTTCGATAAGGGAGTCTTGCTCCTCAGGGAGCTGGGGTTTGAATCGGTGCATGTCTTTGTCCGGGGCCGGCCTGTTGCCCTGTCGATTATCCCCCAAGAGGAGAATCAGGCCTGCCATAAAATTACTACATGATTTAATCAAGATACCGGAGGAATAAATGTTAATTGAAATATCAGGTCTTACCAACGAAGTCCCCGACGGCCCCCTGGTGGGTTCCGGAGTTGTCCCCTGCGGTTTCAGGGATCGCCTGCTGGATATACAGGTGAGTATTCTGCCCATACATCCTGCCACCAGCAAGGATATGGAACGGTTCAAGGGAAAACAGCTCACGGTGAACATCCCCGAGTTCACCCTTCACAAGCTTCAGGATTACAAAGAATCAGAACGGGACGACATGCGATACACCGAGGAATACGCCGGAGTATGCCGCAAATTAGGCTATGAAATCCTCCGGGAGATGAAGCGTCGGGATATTTCCGTGGATTATTCCCTGGCGGTGGATCATGCAGGACAGCTCATCACCATGTTTGTGGCAAAGATTTCCGACATCGAGTCTTATGAGATCCGCCGGATAAAACACCGCAAGTCCGACGGCGCCATAGACCTGACGGTGCTGATTCCCCAGAGCCTCTATCCCCTCCACGACAAGAAATTTCTCCTCCTGGACGAGTTCATCAACACCGGCTTTACCCTGCGGGAAGTGATAAAGGTAATCCACGACAGCGGTGGTCAGGTGGTGATGGTGGGCGCATTCAAGACCCTGGAAGGTGAAGGAAAACTGGTGAAGGAAGCGTATCCCGACATCCCCATAGTTACACTGGAATAGATGCATCTGGCCGTCAAGCCCTTGAAAACCCCGAAGAAACCCGCAACGGGAGGATATGATTTTTCTGCTGGAGAATAACTTGTAAATATTGATCATCATAAGGAGGGAAGATGGATCTGATTGACAGGATAAAAATTCTAAATAAAAGGGTTCAGGAAACCCATGAAAGTATTGAAACTGAAGAAGCGACAAAAACGGCATTCATCATGCCTTTTATCAATGCCCTCGGTTATGATGTTTTTAATCCCAATGAGGTAGTGCCAGAATATACCGCAGATGTAGGGACAAAAAAAGGTGAAAAAGTTGATTTTGCAATTTTAAAAGATGGAACTCCAATCATTCTTGTTGAATGCAAATGGTGCAGGAGCGATCTAAAAAAGGAGAAGTTCAGCCAGTTATATCGGTATTTTTCTGTAACTAAAGCAAAATTTGCCGTTCTGACCAACGGCATCACATATCGCTTTTTCACTGATTCCTGTGAACCCAACAAGATGGACACCAAGCCCTTCTTTGAATTTAATCTGTTAAATTTCAATGAAGCAGAGATTGATGAGATCAAGAAATTTTCCAAGAATTCCTTTGATGTAGATGAAACCTATAAAACGGCTGTTGAATTAAAATACATCAAAGAGATAAAAAAAATGTTTGTCAAAGAACTCTTGAATCCATCAGATAATCTTGTGAAGTTTTTTGCATCGGCAATCTATCATGGAAAAGTCATTACTAAGAATGTAAGAGATGAGTTCAGGGTATATGTAAAAAAAGCTCTGAATCAATATGTCAACGACAAGATTAACGAACGGTTCAAGACAGCCATTGAGATTGAAGATTCCCTGGATGAATCAAAACAACAGGAAGAACAGAAAATTCACTCTCCAAGACCTGTTGCTGATTACCTTGGCAAGAAACCCCTGAGCTTTAGTTTTCTTGGAAAGACACAAGAAGTAAAATACTGGAAAGATATATTAATAGGGCTGGTTTCCATTCTCTGGAAGAAACATCCTGATTTGATTCATAAGGCTGTTTCAATAAGTGGAAGAACAAGAAAATACTTTTCAAAAAAACCTGATGAGTTGAAGGAGCCAAAATCAATCGAAGGTTCAGATTATTTTGTAGAAAGCAATTTTAATCCAAAAAACACCATTACAGTTTGCAAGAAGTTAATCAAAGCCTTCGGTTATAATGAATCGGATTTTTCCGTTGAAGTTTTGGGAGAATCCGATGAGCCAAGAAAAGCCTCATCAGGAAAAAAATATGATTACAGAGGAAAGAAACCCCTGAGCTTTACTTTTCTGGGTCAGACAATCAAGGTGAATAACTGGAAGGACATGCTGGTAAGTCTGACCTCGCTTCTATGGGAGAAGCATCCTGGTTTGATTCAAAACACAATAACTGTGGACAGCAAAATAAAAAAGTACTTCACAAGAAATCCAAAAAACTTAGGACGGCCAGCACTTATTGGCAATTCCGGATATTATGTGGAAACCAATCTTGCTTCAAATAATATTATCAGCCTGTGTCATAAAATCCTCAAAGCCTTCGGTTATGATGAATCGGATTTTTCCCTTGATACAAGATAATCTTCTCATCAGTCTTTGAGGTTCAGCTCCCTCGCCAGCTGTTGTGTCATCTCATCGATACCCCGGTTCACTTCCGGCGAGGTTTCCATTTTCTTAATCAGGAGCGTTGTCACCTCGATGCCCCATATCTCGATGGTGTCGGGCATCAACTCCGGCTCCAGATGACGGCCCAGGGCTATGGCCTCGGAGATGGCGATGGCATGGGCAGAATAAGGAAGGGCCGATGGCTTGGGCAGATCCTCTTTCAGAAAATGATACAGGGTGCCTGCCGGTGCGCCAGTGGCCACCGCATCCACGATTATGACCCGTAAACAGCACAGTCAATCACCCTCGAATGCCTATTGTCTAACATCGTGTCGTCTATTATCAGGAAGCGGGGCTTTTGCGACAACTCTCGATCCACCTGATGAAAACCTAAAAAGAACCCTTGACAGCAGGCTCATCCCCAGGAGCATTCTCTTCTTTGTAATCGGGACTTACGCATTTTTTACTCTGAGTGACTCCTGTTATGATTTTGGCCAGCTAATTAAGTGTCCGACTCTTCCCAGAGAGAATAAAAATAAACATAAATGTGATGATTATTCACATTCTCTCTATTTTTGCCTTTTTAAAACTCTCTCCTTGACACATACACTAACTCGTCATATAATGCATTAACGGAGCAAGATTTGCCCCGGATTATTCGGATGGTTGGAGGTAGTATGAACAAGAAATATGTCACCATAAGCCTGTCATTAGAGCTTCACAGGGTGATCAAGATGGAAGCAACCAAAAGAGGGTTGTCCATGATTCAGTATATTGCTGAGTTGGTAAAAAAAGATCTGGATGAGAAAGGGGGATCGCTTTAGCGATAAATTGGGTGGTTTTATTTGTTAATTATTTCGAATTTATTGAACCAAGGCTAACTCTTGACCTATAAATTCCCAGGAAGACAGATGACTTTTCTTCGATGAATCGAAGTATTTTGAATGGCAAGTGAAGGGTAAATGCATTTTTTGCTATAGTGAGGTAATCATTGTCAGGCATCCCAGATACAATCCGAACCAGATGTTGCTGATTCGCCCCGAAGCCAGGGAAGGGATCCTGATCTTAATCATCATGATGGTGATTTTTATTCTTCACGCAACAGGAATCCCTGTGCCGGCTCAGGCCCAGGACACCAGCCGTTGCGATATCTGTCGAAAAAACATATCCGGCAAATTCTGGACTCACCAGGGAAAGGTGATATGTGATCGATGCTATCAGACCGCCCCCCGGTGCTTCCTCTGCAACCTTCCCGATGGCAGGCTTGCTGATATCGACGGCAGAAAGATATGCCCCGGTTGCCTGTCCCGGCTTCCCACCTGTCATCACTGTGGCAGTAGAATGGCCCGCTACTGGTCAAAGCAGGACTCATCGGGCCATCAGCAGGACTACTGCTCCCGGTGCCAGGCCGGTGCTCCTGCAGGATGCCACCTGTGCGATAAAGCCTTCACCAGCAGATACTGGATAATCAAGAGTAACCTGACAAATGAAACCCGATATATTTGCGATGAATGCAATAACCTGCGAAAAACCTTGGGGAGCTGTTTTCTGTGTGGAATGCCTGTCAGGGCCGGGGTCAAACCCCTTTCCGATGACCGGGTAATGTGTGAGCGATGCCGGGAAACTGCCATCATCTCCCGAGTCCGCTATCAGGAAGTGTACCGGGAAGTGATGGATTGCATCACCGACAAAATGGGCCTGTTCTACAGACAAAAATACCCTTTCGAAGTAGTCAGCCGCCGGGAGCTGGCTCATGTGAAATCCATCTTCGATAAAGAAGGCCAGAGTAGCGGCGACAAGATGGGATATTTCCGGAGCATCAGAAGAACAGTCACATACAGTGGGACTCCCGATACTGACATGACTCTGGATGGAAAAGTATATATAATATCCCATCTCCCCAGGGATGTGGCGGTATGGGTGATGGCTCACGAATACGGCCATGCCTGGTATTATGAAAATGTCCATGCCAGGAAGAGCATCCATGTTGTGGAAGGCTTTGCAGAATGGGTGGCATATCATGTGCTGATGAATACCGGAAGACAAAAGCTGGCAGACAAGGTTCGCTCCCGGACCGATGCTTATGGAGAAGGAGTCAGGATGCTCCTTGACATCGAGAAAAAAAGGGGCTTCCAAGGGGTAATAGAATTTATAAAAAAATAATATATCCATACTATTCTTATAAACGAGGACCTCGACAATGACCATCATCGACAGTCATGTTCACCTGGGAGAATCCCTCTTTGGCCACAGCATCAATCCCCTGGACCTCATCCGGCGGATGGATGAACTGAGCATAAAAAAGTCTGTGATTGTCCCCTTCAAGCCTCCCCGTTACCACCTGGAAGAAGCCAATGATCTGATCCGGTATTATGTAAAAAAATATCCCCGGCAGTTTGTGGGACTGGGCAGGGTTGATCCATGGCGGGGTGATGCCGCGATTGAAGAAGTTCACAGAGTTTTCAAAGTCCTGAAGATGTCAGGTCTTTTCATCCATCCCCATGAAGAAATCTGTCCCCTTACATCTGATGCAGTCTTCAAGATCATTGAACAGGCTGCTCCATACCGCAGGCCGGTGATGATTTCCGGCGGCCACAGCAGGGTTTCTCATCCCCGGCAGATTGAATTTATTGCAAAGAAGTTTCCTGATGTCACCTTTATTGCCACTTCCGGCGGACAGATTAACATATGCGGAGAACTTCTGTGGGATGCCGAGGAAATGCTTACCGCCTGCCCCAATGTCATCATGGAAACCTCAGGAATATACCGGCGGGACTTCATTGAACAGATGACAGAAAAAATCGGCCCCCGGCGGATCCTGTTCGGCTCGGGAGATCCATACTTTCAACAGGATTTTGAAATCGAAAGGATCAAAACCGCTAAGCTCCCCCAGGAACATAAAAACATGATTTTGCACGATAACGCAATAAAACTGTTCTGCCTGGAATAACATAAAAAAATCTTTTTATCCCCTACCCCACAGGAAATCCTCGCCAGAAAGAAGAACGTTATGCAATAGTTTTGCATAACTCATGAACAAAATTTTTCAAAAAAACAGATGGCAGGGACAGCAAGGCAGGATGACAGTTATTCTGCTGGTGGTTTCCATTTTACACATAGCAGTTCTGGCAGGGAGCAGTCTGCTGACACCGGCGGGGCAAAAGCCATCATCATCAGGAGAAACAGTGATTGCCGTGGTTCTCCCTGTCAGCCCCAGGGCAACTCCCGATGAGTCTTCAATCAACGATGATTCTCCGCCGGAGGAAAAACAAAATCCCCCAATTATCGAATCCCAGGAAATGGAGCCTCCCTCCCCGGCAATTATTAAAGAAGCTGAAGAAGCCAATTTGATTCCTGAGCCTCCAAGACCGTTGCTGGTTCAAAATGAATATCCCATGGCAAATCCTTCCAAAGCAAGGAAAAAGATTCCACAGCCCCGGAATGCCGGCCCCGATAAAATCACAAAACCCCAGGCAACCCCAGAAGATCCTGCCACTGCTTCTTTACCTCCTGCTGATTTTTCTGATGAACCTGCCGTTGATGCCACCAATTCTCCAGTAGCAAGTAATGACCAGACACCACTTATGGAGAGAGATTTGTCGGCGACTGTTGATTCCCCGGAAACCACGGCATTTTCCGCCAGACAGGATGATGCCCTGGAGGAATCTCTGACGGGGGAACCGGATCTGAAGGATTCTCTGGGATCATCATTGTCGCCAGAGGAAAACCCGGCATCGGAATCCATGCATGCTGAAGAAGATGTCAGGTCATCCCAAAAAAGCCAGGAGAATCAGGAATATCACGAGATCCGGGGTGGAGATTCCCAAAAATTCATCAGAGAAAAGCTGACAGACTTTCAAGGACAAGTGGCGAAGAAAATTCACATGAACACTCTTTATCCCCGACAGGCTCGAAGGGATCGCATTCAGGGGACTGCAACAGTCCGTTTTATAATCAGGCCCGATGGCAGGGCAATCCAGCCTTCAGTCATCAAATCCGCAGGACACCAGATGCTGGATGATGCCGCCATTCAGACTGTCACCTCAGGATCCCCGTATCTTCCCTTCCCCGGTGGAATCCATCAGCCCATCGGGGTCACGGTAAAAATCCACTTTAAACTTGACCGATAAAGGACCTGACAACAAATGAAATTTTCTATGAGCCGGTTTTATATCACAATTCTACTGTGCACCTTGCTGACAGCCTTTACAGGGATTTTTTCACCGGCACATCCCAATGAACACGAACCTTTGGAGATTGAAATTGAAACCACTGTCCGGGGTACACCCCTGGAACGTTTCATGGTCACCACCACGGTCATCAGCCGAGATGAAATCGAAAAAAGCCCCGCAGGGGATCTGCCGGGACTTCTCCGGGGGCAGACCGGGGTTATATCCATGGGAGTTGCCAACAAAAAGGGAAAGGCTGATCTGGGAATCCGGGGATTCGGCCTGAATTATATCCGGGTTTATCTGGATGGGGTTCCCCTGAACACGGCCAACGACAGAACCGTGGATTTATCCCTGATACCCTTGGAGGTAATCGAAAAAGTCCAGGTCATCAAAGGGCCTGCTCCTGTCACCTACGGTTCCGACGCCATGGGAGGAATCATCAATATCATCACCCGTTCAGGCCGGGATTTATCCGGCACCTGGGCAAAGGTATCCGGCGGATCCTTCGGGGCATGGCAGGGGAGTTTCCTGGCCGGGGGCAACAGTGGCAGATTCAGTTTTTTTGCCGCCGGTAAGATACATGGCCACGACGGATACCGTCCCAATACCAGGGAAAATTTTACTGATCTTTTTATCAAAACCGACTGCGATTTTGCCCCGGGCCAGAGGAGTTCCCTGATGATCTTCAACACCACAGGAAACCGGCAGGCCCCCGATGGAATCAATCAAGACGGTACCATCCGGCCTCAGGCCAGCGGATTTCTCACAGGGTCATACAACTGGCGTTACAGTGATATTATTCAACAGGGCCTGAACCTGAAAATAGGAACCCGGGAAGACAGCCCTGAAAGGGGAGGTTACCAGGCCAGTTTTTACTACCGCCGATATGATGACACCCTGAAGGCCATGGTTGACCCCGGCACTGCCACCACCCCGCCTTCGGGATCACCCTTTGCCTATTATCAGCCGGGCCGATGGAATTACAGCTACTGGGAAAGCAATATTTACGGCGGTGACCTTCGGTTCATGGTTCCCGCAGTAAACCACCGCCTTACCCTGGGCGGTGCATTTGAACGAAGCTCCTTCCGGGACACATACATGGGCCGAGCCAACCCCCAGGATCCTCCGGGATCTATGGGACTTCCAAAACACCAATGGGACAGGGATTATATGGCTCCCTGGACAAGACTCGATTATTCCAGCCTTTATCTTCAGGACGAAATCCGCCTGAACAGGGAATTGAACCTGACCCTGGGGATCCGCAGTGACTCCTTTGAGAAGAGCAAACCCTCGATAAACGGTATTGTCAATCTTGTGTATGAAAAAGACAACAATACCTGGCGAGCTACCCTGGGGAAAACCGGACGCTTTCCATCCCTGAAAGAGCTGGAAGGAAGAGGAGGCAACCCCAACCTGGTGGCGGAATCCGCTGTTAATTGCGAGCTGGGATATCGTCATCGGGAGGAAAATCTGGTGGATCTTGAAACAGCCCTGGCTTATTCAACCATCAGGAATCTCATAACACCCGGAGATCCCACATCCCTGTATTCTCCCAAGGAAAACATCGGACTGGTGAAGCTCCTCAGCTGGGAGGCAGGCATCACCCGTCAATGGGATCGCCTCCGGGGAAGAATGGGCTACACCTATTTGAACAGGGTTTCTCCAGTCCTCACCGGGGAATGGGAAGAGATACCCCGGCACAAATATATTGCCCAACTGGAGTGGGAAAAGGAAAAATCCCTGTGCTGGGCGGTGCAGGGGATATTCTATAGCAACAGAAAAACCGGCGACCCGGACATTCCCCGGATCCCCGGCTATGGCATTGTAAATGTACGACTCGCATACCCGAACCTGACTGGACAGCCTGTGGAAGGCTTTCCCCTGGGGATTGAACTGAAAGTGGACAACATATTGAACAAGGAGTATCAGAACCGCCTGTATTATCCAGCACCTGGCCGATGGATAACCGGCACTGTCACTTATCGTTTCTGATGCGAAATACCTGTTGTAGCCGGGTAGAATCGCATCAAATTTGCGCCCCTTCCTGCTTCAGAAGTTCCGCAGTCTTACCGTGGTGTTTTCGAGTTGCATAATAAAGAGGTGTGCGTCCCCGCCGGTCCCGGACATTCACATCGGCGCCGGCATCAACAAGAAGCTTTATCACCTCGCTTCTTCCCTTGGCCGATGCATAATGAAGAGGAGTGAAGCCATACTTGTCGTCCCGGGCATGAACATCAGCATCCTTCTTGAGGAGCCGGTTCACGATTTCCGCCTTTCCCGTGGCACTGGCCAGGTGCAGAGGAGTTCGGTTGTGGGGCATGTTGGTCTTGTTGACATTCACATCCCGATCCAGGATCATCCTTGCCACCTGTTCGCAACCGGTCTTGGCGGCATAGTGAATGGGCGTATAACCGTCGATATCCTGCAGGTCAACATCACAGTCGTTCTCCAGCAGAATTGCCGCCACATCTTCAAGCCCCTTGGCTGCGGCATAGTGGATGGGAGCTCTGCCGAAACTGGTGTTTCTGGCATTGACCTGGGCCCCTTTTTCCAGCAGAAGCCTCACCAGATCGGTGAAGCCGTTCAGCACCGACTCATGCAGAGGAGTGTTTCCATCGCTGTCAGCGGTGTTAACATCTGCTCCTGTGTCCACCAGCAGACGGGCAACATCGCTGTGATGCATTCTTGCGGAAAGATGAAGGGGAGTCAAACCATCGCTGTCCCTGTCATTGATATTTGCTCCCTTTTCCACCAGGACTTTCACCGATGCCAGCTGGCCCTTGGCCGAGGCATAATGGAGAGGTGTGAAGCCGTCATCGTTTTTGACATTAACCTGAGCTCCCCTGTCGATTAAAAGCATCTGGACATCAGTATGCCCCTTGGCTGAGGCATAATGAAGAGGTGAAAATCCATCCTTGTCATCCCGGACGTTTATATCTGCGTTGTTTTCAATGAGAAGATCGGCAATATCTCTTTGTCCGCCAGTGGCCGCCACATGCAGAGGGGCAATTCCCTGCTTGTTGCGGGAGTCAACCCTGGCCCCCTTCCTCACCAGCATCCGGGCGATTTCTGTTTCTCCTTCAGCCACTGCGTAATGCAGTGGAGTGAACCCCGCATCATCCTGAACATTCACCGCTGCATCCAGGGCTATCAGAAGACTCACCAGATCGATTTCTCCGTTGAAAGCTGCATTGTGCAGGGCAGTAAAACCCGCCTCATCCCTGCTGTCAATGTTGGACCTGATGACCTCCGCAAGCCTGACAAGCTGTGCTTGAGTCACCCTGGTATTTTCCAGATTCCGGAATTCTCGTTCATAATCCTGAACAAGCCCGGGATTGAACTGAACCAGGGCACTTATGGTGTCGGCGTTAAAATCGTCCACCACCTGTCGGAGATTGTCGGTGTCACTGTTTTTCTGTTCTGACATATACTACCCTCAAGCCTACATAATTTATTTATATTTAAGCCAGCTTTTTAAATTCTTCGGCTATCTCTTGGATCCTCCAAATTGTTAAGATTTTTCATTCTGCATGACTGCGGGCAAATAACATGCAGATGTAAAGAACAAGACAACAGAACGGCATCGTATCCATAAATTGCGATATATTTCTGATTTCTCTGCAGATGCTTGATTAATGATTATTCAATCTGAATTGATTATCATGCTACAAATGCTGTCGGGTCAAAAACACCGAAACGGTTATTACAACTTGTGTTTCCGGGAATCCATCCTGAGCATGAAATAAATAATTTATTTCCTGGACAGCACCTCATAACAGGGGTTTTATATGATATGTTTACATTTTGTTAACAAACAAAAAAGAAAAATATCATATAATGTATTTACAGAAAACTGTGTGCAATTCAAACCCATAATCACACCCCGGATATGCAAGACTTCTCTGGCTGACCTGGCATACCGGCGGATTGGGAAAAATTTTTAACAAGGTGGGAAGCCAATGGAACTTCGAAATCTTACAAACCTGACCCGTACAGGGAATACTGCTATGGCATCAAAATCTTCTGCCAAAGTTGGGGTCGAAAAAGCATCATCAGAAGATTCAACCCCTTCAGACCTTATCGAAATTGGGGCCGGCAAACAGGCAAATGAACCTCTCAAACCCTCGATTCAAAGCGGGATAGACGAAAACAAACCAGCTGTTTCAAAATCAGTTGATCAGGGCATCAAGCCGGCGGATCTGAAACCTTTTGAGCGAAGCCTTTACAAGGTTGATTCCGACGGAAGCATGACAAAGGTGAAGTTCATATATGATGCCGGGGGAAGAGAAAACCTCGACAATCTGACTCTTGTGGGTTCATGGGACAAAAACACCGGCCATTACACCAACAAATGGGAAAACTCCGCCGTCAGCATGAACAAAGGTGAAAATGGCCTCTGGAGTGCGGAGATCCCCTTGAAAAACGAGCCCGGCAGGACATGGCAATGGGGAGTGATGGCGGACGGCCCCCACGGAAAACAGACCTGGGCAGTTTTCGAAGAAGGCAACCTGACATTCCACACCAAACCGGGCCAGACTGAAAAAACCGTGGAATACGCTCCCACAACCTTTCACAAGATGGGGTGTACCCGTCAGGGTGATGACGCCAGTTTCCGTTACTGGGCTCCCAATGCCCAGGATGTCAAGGTTCGGGTCTGGGAAAAAAGCCCTGAGGATTTTCAGCTCATCGATATGAAAAAAGATGAAAAGGGATTCTGGAATGCCCTCAAGGAAGGCGGATGGAAGGAGCTGGAAGGCAAAAGTTATGCTTACCAGGTCACAACCAGCGAGGGAGAAAAAACCCTCCGGGTGGATCCCTATGCCCGTTTCCTCCAGGGTCAGCAAAGAGGTATAGCCCAGGTTTATCTTCATCCAAAAACAGGAAAAGAAGTCCACCAGTTTTATGTTGATCCATCCCAGCAAGAAAAGGGAGAACCTTCCTGGGAAAGACATATCCGTTTTGAGATTGACGGACATGAAGATGCAAAGAGTGCAGTCTTGAAACTGTATGATCAGCAGGGGAATCAGCTCGACAAAAGTCAATTGATGGAACGCCTGGGCCCGGGAAAACCAGAACTGGTTGAAAAACTCCATCAGGGTCTTTTCAATGATCACTGGAGCAAGAATGTCGATCCCGACGGATCCGTGAGGCTTCGTCGCCAGGGAGATGCATGGGCTGCTATTTTCAACAACCCCACGAAACTGGCGGGACTGGCATATAAATTCGAAGTTCACAAAGAAGATGACAACGGAAATACCCATATAGTTGGCGACACCAACCGGGACGGAGTTCTTTCCTTTGAAGAGGCCCAGGGGACCCATTACAACGATCCCCATACCCCGGTTATTTCCGAAAAATTCGGCTGGCAGCGTTACGGCTTGATTAAAGAGTGCAACTACGAATGGAAGAACGATCACGTCCCCAGAATGGTTGAATCAAAAGAAAAAGCCATCATATATCAGATGCATATCGGCTCTGTATTCGGAAAAGCCGGCAATGTTGACCGCTCAACCTTCAAGGATGTCATCGAGAAACTGGAATATTTCAAGGATCTCGGAGTCAACACCCTGCAGGTAATGCCCACCAATACCTTTGAAAAGCAGAGGGACTGGGGATACATCGGCACCAATTCCATGGCCCAGACCAATCAGTATGGATTTGTTGATGACGACGGCAGTTGGGTTTGCGGAAATGAAGCCCTGAAGCGATTTATCGACGAAGCCCATGGAATGGGGTTCAATGTTTTCAACGATGTAGTTTACAATCACTGGGGCGGTGATTACAACCACTTGTGGGAGCATGACGGCAAGAAAAATCCATATTTTGACTGGAATGAAAACCCCAGAGTCCCGGAACAGAGCGGATCTGGAGTAAACCAGTGGCTCATCAACGAGCCGGCCAAAGATGAAAAAAGAGTGTTCCCGGCGGATCCCACTCAGAAACCCGCCAAAACCAAAAAAGAAGAGATGCAACAGCAACAGGAAGCCAAGATTACCGACGGCGTCCGTCATACTGACTGGGGCGCAATGCCCGCCTTCAACAAGGAGCCTGTCCGCCAATTCCTGACAGATCATGCAATGTCACAGTTAGACGAGTTCAAGTTTGACGGACTCAGGTTCGATTTCACCCATCCAATTCACAACCAGAACTGGGGCGGAGGTGACGATGGGTGGACACTGCTTCGCCGGATAAACCGCATGGCCCATTACTTCCATCCCGATGTGACCACCGCGGCGGAGGAATTCCCCAATTCCGAGATCATAGTCACCCCGGCAGGCCCTGATATGACAGGTGGCGCCGGGTTTGACCAGATGTGGAATACCGAATATCATCACCGGCTGATTTATGACCGGGGCCGTCCTGGAATCATGCAGGAAGCCGCCCGGGGCTGGCGGACCAATATGGATCAGTTCATGCACCAGCTGATTCACAAGCCTGGTTTCACTCACAACATGAGTTCTGCCACGGTCATCACCAACCACGACGAAGTAGGAAATGCCGACCGCACCATCAACACTGCCATGAACCATCAAATCGGCAAGACTCCCGATGAGTGGGAAAGAAATGTCAACCGAATGGTTTTCGGGGTTGGAATGTTAAGCCCCGGGACTCCCATCTTCTTCCAGGGAGAAGAATCCCTGGCCAACAATCACTTCAGCTGGGGCCGGCCCACCACCTGGGATGTGGGCTGGGAATGGAAGGATGTCGAAGGAAAAGTTGACACCGGCAATCTGATGATAACTGACAACAAGACTCAACTGTTACTGGACATGGCCAAGAATCCTGACAGCGACAAGACAAAGGCTCAACTGGAAAAAATGTCCAAGCCGGAACAGGATGCATTCAAATATATTTCAAGCCATGAACCGTGGTTGCAAAAAACCGCGCTGGAAAACATAATGCGCAAACAGCATCACACCTTCAGCCGTGAGATGACCCGTTTCAGGGCCAGTTCTCCTGCTTTTGATGGAGATGCCCACGTTGAGAGGGTCTATACTCATAACGATGATTCGGTAATGGCCTTCAAACGAAAAAAAGACGGCGATGAGTTCATGGTCATCGCATCGCTGAATCGAAATGACCTGGGAGATTACAACATCCCCACCGACGGCGGAAAATGGAACCTGGTGTTTAACTCCGATGCCAAGATGTTCGGTGGAAAAGATTACGGCAGCAAATTTGATGTCTATGGCGGGCCAGGCTCCCGGTTCGACATACCCAAGGGCGGGATGCTGGTTTACAAGAGGGTTGGCTGACAACTGCCATTCAACTGTAATTGCAAGTCAAAACCGCCGGCTAGGCCGGCGGTTTTTGTTCAAAGCAATTTCTTCACTTGGAACCAGCACTAAAGTACATAAATAAAAACTGCCGGCATACAACAACCGGCAGTCATTTCTGATGATTTTTGCGGGGTCATTATCCCGACAACCTTCAGGCTGTCTTGCGGGCCTTCCACCCATCATAGGCATCGATGAAAATGTCAATCACCCGGCACATATAATATGCAAGGTCCTTTTTGTCCTTTGGCCGGATGGGAACCTGCCTTCTGGGAACTCCTCCGGTGCGGTTCTTTTTACTGTCCCTTGAAGAAACAGCCATGGAGCTTAG
>CAYNGH010000039.1:0-9127 GCA_964396845.1 uncultured bacterium
TTTCCCCCGTCACATACCCACTGGGTATGCTTCATCGCTGCTTCCACTTCCTCAGCCTTGTGATATTCCCCGTCCCGGTATGCGTTGGGGCTCATCCAGTTCCGGGAATAAACAATGTCAGCGCCGTCATAGCAATCCACCGGTTCATGGGTTATCTCGAACTTCTGGCCGTTGGCCTGGCAGTTTTTCCGGGTCATTTCGATGACTTCCGGATCCAGGTCGTATCCTTCGGGATAAGCCAGCACCACATCCATGCCCATGCGGGAGTTTATGAGAAGGGACTCCTGCACCGAACACCACGAACGGCACAAGGCTCCCTGTCCCCATACCTGCAGGAGTTTCTTTCCCTTGAGGTTCTTCCCCAGATGCTTTCGATATCCCATCACATCCGCCAGACCCTGGCAGGGATGATACTTGTCATGGGCCATGCTGACCACGGGAATTTCCGACCACCGGGCGTATTCTTCCAGCAGTTCCTGTCCCGCGCCATAATAGGGCACCTTGTCCTCAAGGATTCTAATTCCAAGACCGCAGGCATAACGGCTCATCACCTTGGCTGCGTCCTCGATGGTTTCCCCGGCGCTTTTGGATGTTTTGAGGCGCATGGATTTCGGCTCCAGAAATTGGGAATGCCCGCCCATTTCTGTGGTTGCCCCTTCAAAGGACTGACGGGTTCTAACCGAGGGATTGTAAAAGAACATCATAAATGTGCGGTGCTTTAAAATCTCAAAATACTTCCCGTCAAAGCGATGCCTCTGCATATCCTCCGCCAGCTCCAATGTGGCAATGAGCTCCTCCAGCGACCAATCCTGGGTGCAAAGGAGATGTTTGCCCCACAGACCTTCATAAAGACCTTTCGAGGTTTTTTCCTCTTGCATTACTGCCATATATCAATTCCTCCTGAAAAAAAATTCCAGGGGCAGGTCATAAAACCTACCCCCAGCCTGATAATATTCTTACATCCGACCGCCCATGGTCAGAGCCAGTATCGCCTTGATGGTATGCATCCGGTTTTCTGCCTCATCAAAAACAATAGACTGGGGCCCGTCGATGACCTCGTTGGAAACTTCCATCCCCCGGTCCGCAGGGAGGCAGTGCATGTAATAGGCATGCTTTCTGGCGTTCTTCATCATCTTTTCGTCGCAGTACCAGTGCTTCACTGCTTCACATTCCTTCTCGGCCTTTTTGTGATCTGAAACCTGGCCAATCTCCGGGAAGCTGAGCATGGAAACAGGACACCAGGCCTTGGGATAAACCACATCAGCACCGTCAAAGCCTTCGGCCATGTCGTGAACCACCCGGAAGGTGGAGCCGTTCAACTCGGCGTTTTCCTGGCATTTCTTGATGACTGCAGGATCCAGCTCGAATCCCCTGGGATGGGCCAGGGTCACGTTCATCCCCATCAGGGTGGGAGCCAGAACCAGGGACTGGGGGACCGCCCTGGGTTTGTGAGGCGACGCTGAATAGGCATAGGACATGGTGAAATTGATGCCCTTGAAGGTGCCGAATTTCTCCCGGATAGTGAGAAGATCCGCCAGGGCCTGGGTGGGATGATACTTGTCGCACTCCATGTTGATAACAGGAATGTCCGAGAACCGGGCAAACTCCTTGATTACCCTGGTGGTCTTGCCGTATATCCACTGGCCGGGATCCCCATAGGCCCGGATGGATATGCCATGGCCCATTCTGTTTAGAACATTGGCCACGTCGGAAACTCTCTCGGTGGAGTAGGCTTCTTCCTCGCCCTCCAGGGCCGGGGTATAAATCTTGCCCGGCTCCAGATTGTTGGCATGGCCACCTAACTGGGTCATCCCAGTTTCAAAGGAGTTCCTGGTGCGCAGGGACTGATTGTAAAAAATCATAAAGAGGGTTTTATTCCTCAGTATGTGGCTGTGGTCTTCTCCCATCAGGAAACGCTTTTTTAGTTCTGCCGCCACATCCAGCAGGGTTTCCCATTCTTCCCTGGAGTAGTTGAATTCTGGCTCGATGTAGTCGCGACCTCTGAATCCGTTGGTGATCATTAAGTATCCTCCTCTTGTATTTGGGTTGTATTTTTCCGGCACACCGCCGGCAGTATTTAAGAAACAAAAATAGCTCCTTCACGGAGCCGTAATATGTCTTAATCAAATAAAAAACAATTCCTCTTTTTTTGACCTCTTGGGAAAAGTTTTTTTCTGACGTATCAAGAGGACTATCCTGTATTTAATATCTCTACTTTGTTTCTGTTTCGGCAGGGAAATCCCACAGAAGATTAAATTGAACCGATGGGGGTGAGATTTTTGCAAAAAGCCATCGGAATAGACTTGGGAAGCTCACCAGTTACAGGAATCCTGGCGGATATAAAGGGCAACATCCTGGAGCACCGGCAAGTGGAAATACCCATGGACACATCCTTTGAAGAAGCCATAAAAAAAATCATATCCCTGGCAGGCAAACTGAAACAATTCGGTGTGTCCGGGGCAGGCATCGGCACCCCCGGCTGGCTTGACCCCGGCAGAGGTATTTTTCACAGGGCTCCCAATTACCCCCGCTGGAAGGAAGTCAATCTCACGGAACCCATCCGTAATGTCTTAGGATTAACAACTTACATTATTAACGATGTCAACGCATGCGCCTTGGGGGAAAAATATTTCGGCGCAGCAAAACAGGCGGAAAGCAATTATAATATTCCCCGGTTCATGGAAATCCCCATGACCACCGATTCAATTTTCGACTCTGCTCAGGAAGGACAAGACATCGGCAACATGATCTTCATCACTGTGGGAGTGGGCATCGGGGGAGGCATAATCATAAACAACGAACTGGTGACTGGCGCTCACCAGGGAGCCGGAGAAGTGGGACACATCACCCTGGAGCCAGAAGGCCCTCCCTGTGGTTGCGGATCCTTCGGTTGTTTTGAAGCCCTCTGTTCCATGACCGCCATAAAAAAAGCCGTTGCCAACGGGCTGAACAGGAAAATTGAAACAAAACTGACCCGGTATATCTCCATCCCCGAAGAACTGACCTTCGAAATACTCCGGGAATGTGTTCTGCTGAAGGATGAATTCGCCTGGGAGATTATATCTGTGATGGGTCATTACATGGGGATCGGCCTGGGAGTTGTGACAAATCTATTTGACCCGAATATTATTGTAATCGGCGGTGAGGTGGTGACCATACTGGATCTGCTTCGTCCTCTCATTGCCGATGAGATGAAAATGAGAGTGAAAATAATCCCCCATCAGGAAGTCCGGATAGTTCCTGCGAAATTAGGCAGACTGGCAGGGGCCTTCGGGGCAGCAGCCATGGTGTTTAAACGGCTTTACAACCTCTGAGGATCAATAAAAAAATGGCATCTGCCCGAAAGCCGAAACCATGGCCCACATACCCCCCAGAATCAGGGAATGACCTCCCAGGAGCACGGGAATCGAAGAATTTCCAGCCCGGCGGGTAAACTGTGCAACAAAGGGATCTTTTATATTTTCCGGCTGGAACAGATCCGAATAAAAACGATCCCTGGTGCCCACATGCCCCAGCCGGTGGGCAAATAAGACCCGGGTATCAATAACGGCACCGTCACAGATTCCCTCAATGAAATCAAAGGCACCATCAATCCCCAGGTTGTCCACCAGTGCTCCCAGAATCGATTTTACCTGCCTTTTCTTCAGCCGGCCAAAGGATCGCATTCCCCTTTCCTCGGAAAGGATCCGGAAGGAACAGGGGCAGTTGGTGTCAAGATATTTAAACAGAGAAGACCCCACCCGACCCGAAAGAAAAATACGATTCCGATCCTTCAGCAGTCGGCAGAACCGCCTGACAGGTTCCGTATTCAAGGCCAGGCTTTCCAACACTCTGCGGGCTTCTTCTCCTGTTTTGGGATGAACCGACAGCACCATAAGATCCGCCGGAGTATCCACATCTCCAACAATCTCCACCGAGGGGGCGATGTATATGGATCGCATGGCCCGGTTCTGCCACAGGCTGTAAGCCAGGTTGTTATCCAGCCGGGGAGGCTCCATAAGCAGGGCAGTGGATGCCGGCGTAAATGCCACCCAGTCTGCAGAAAAGAAATTGTTGGTGTAAAGAATATTTTCCCCATCCACAAGAGATGTGCATATCCCATCGATGATTTCCCCTGTTATCAGGGGACTGGCGCCGGAGCCCCAGTAGAAGAGGTTTAGAAGATGGTACTTGCGGATCCGGTCAAAAAGCCAGTGGCCGAAGTGAAATTTTGAAGTGTCGTCAAACCTGTCAGGAATCAGCCGGGGATCAACCCCATTTAAAGCATCGAGAAATTTCTGATCATTTGATGATACAATAATCCTGTCAATCTGCCCCAGGGGAGCAAGTTTTTTTATCAGGTCAACTACCATGGCTTCTCGAACCCTGTGAACCCAGCGGGCCGGAGTGCACATACTGCGAAGTTTCCCGGCAAGTATCAGAAAAGTTACAGTATTATTATTTTTTTTGTCCATATGGTCTTTACTCCCGGTAAATCTTACTGATATATCTATTGGATGAGAATGCCCGATTATGAAATTCCATCGGGACAGACCCCAATATTTTAAGGCACTTTTTTTGAAAGAAGCAAATATGACCGGAAAGAAAATGATTCTTCACAGGACGATTCTGATTTTCCTGCTGATATTGTTTTGTGCGACCGGGGTATTTGGAGAAAATACCTCTTCAGCCCCCGAGGGCAATCAGCCCCCCGGCGAAAGGCAGAACCCATACGGCGCCATCATTGGGGCTGCCCTGCTGGTGGTCCTGCTGGTGATTTACACGGTTATCGTGGAAAAAAACGGCACTCAGGGAGGTTGCTCCAGTTGCGCCTGTGGCCGGAAGCCTGGGGAAGCATGTGAAAACAAAGATAAAAATTAATAAACTGGCGAGGGCATGAAGTGTCAGACATTCTGATATTCGGCGCTGGTGCCGTGGGACAATATATCGGCGGTCTTATGACCAGGGCAGGCAACCACAGGATAACCCTGGCAGGCAAGGCCGAGCATTATGATGCCATCCGGCAGGGCGGTCTAAATATTAAGTTGCCCCGGGGAGATGAATATCTCAACAAGATCAATTACCTCACCTCGGCCAGAAATATTCCTCAGCAGGACACCTTCGACTGGATCTTTCTCACGGTGAAGGGATATGATCTGAAGGAAGCTGTGATAGAGCTGAAAAAAGTCATCAAGCGAAGCAGAGATGTCCGGTTTGTCTTATTCCAGCGGGGAGTCACCTTTCACCGGCAGTTATACCGGGTCATTCCCGATGAACGTTTGTTTGCGGCATCCCTCACCAACAATGTGGCCATATTTTCCCCGGGGACCGTCACCCAGGTGAATCAGGGTGGCGCTCTGTGCCTGTCGCCCCTGGACAGCAGGGAAAAGATTGATTCCCTTGCAAAGCTGTTTGACGGCACCGGCCTGAAAATAAAGAAATACAAGAACTGGAAGTCCATGAAATGGTCAGCTTCCCTCTTTGAGATGCTCACCGACGGCTTTTGCGCCATGGGGGATTATACTCCCGATAAGGAACTGTCCTTCAGCGCCCTTTACAACCTTGAGATGGAAGCCTTTAACGAGGCATGGAATGTTGCCCGGAAAAACAAGGTCAAAATTGTAAACCTGCCGGGATACAATCCCCGCCGGATAAGATTTCTCAGCAGTTGGCTCCCTGGATTGATAGGCCAGCCCCTGCTGACCCGTTATCTGACCAGCAAAAAACATACCCGGGTGCCCACCATAAAAAATGACATGGAAAAAGGAAAAACATCCAGCGAAATTCTCTTTATCAACGGGGGCTTTGCCTAGATGGGCAAAGAAGTGGGAGCTGAAACCCCTGCCAACAGTTATGTCACTCAGGAGCTTATGAGAATAATCTCGGCAAAAATACCCTGGGAAAAATACCGCAAGAAACCCGCGGAAATTGTTTCCAACTACCATCAGTTCAAGAAAAAGTATCTCTCCGGGAATCACTGACCAAGCTGTCAGAAAAAAACCGGTTCTTTTTTTTGTCATCTTCCCGACGCAAAAGGGGAAATTTGGATTATATCGTAATTATCCAGAAAGACACTTGAGGGAGGCTGCAATGACTCAGGACTCCAGAATCCCTTCGTCGGAATCTTTAAAGAAAATATTCTATCATGCCCATAACCAGGCATCCATTCCCCAGGTTATGCGAAAGAATGTCATCCTGACGGAAAAAGCCCTGGAGATTACCGGGAACTCATTTCCCCTGGATTCCTTCGAAAAAATCTATGTTGCCGGAGCGGGGATAGCTTCTTTTTATATGATCCGGCATATTCTGGCCCTCCTGCGGGATCGGGTATCCCAGGGAGTCGTTCTGGTTCCGCCGGGATATGGAGGTCAGCTGGATCGGATCAAGGTCTGCCAGGTCACCAGTCCCATGATTGATGAGAACAGTTACAGGGCCATGCGGGATCTTCTGTTTATCACCGGCAGGGCAGGAGAAAAAGATCTGGTAATCCTGACCCTTTCCAAGGGAGCTTCAGAAGCCTTGGAAACCCTGCATCAGGGTATATCCTTCAACGATTACAACACCCTTGTCAAGCGACTTGCCGCATCAGGGGCGGATCTTTCTGAGATTAACGCCATAAGGACCCATCTTTCCATGGTAAAGGGGGGCCAGCTTATCAACACTATCCACCCGGCCACTCTGATAGTCCTGATTCTATCCGACGAACCCGGCGGTGATATATTTCGAACATATCAGGCTCCCACCTATTTTGACCCATCCACATACAAGTTTTGCCGTCAGGTTCTAATTCGTCACAAACTGCCCCTGAAGACCCCTTCAAGCATTCTGAATCATTTCAATCAGGGTATGGGGGGCAAGGTCCCCGAAACCCTCAAGCCCGGCGACGAAAAACTCCGTAAGGTATTCAACTTTGTCATTCACGACAGTGCATCCTTTGCCGCCGATGCTCTTACCGGGGCAGAAGGACTGGGATTCACCTCCTCTATCCTGTCCACCAGGCTGGAGGGAGATGCTGTCAGTCTGGGACAATTTTTCGGGGCCATCATCAAGGATATTCTGGAGTTCGGCATTCCTCTGGAGTCGCCGTGCGTATTCATCTCTGCAGGCAGGCTCACCGATTCCGACGATAATCGTCTGGAAAACTGCTGTCGCTGTGCCCTGTCAGTGGCAAAATCGATTGATGGCCGGGCAAGGGCCAGTTTCATGACAGCAACTTCATTTCAATATGAGAAAAAGGGGTTTGTGGGAGCCGTAGTGGACGGAGGGACCATTGAAAGGCTTCGTCAGCGGGGGATCCATGCCGGCGAGGTCATTTCTTCGGGCAGATCCAGCGAAGCTATGGCGGAGATGGGTCTTGTGTTCCCGGCGAGTTTCTGCCCCAACGACTGCGGGGATTTGTTTGCCATAATGGTGGAGGATGGGAGGCAAGTATGATGGGAAGATTATCTGTTGCGGCATTTCTGCTGATTCTGCTGGCCCTGATGATACCTGAGTCTGTCAGTGCCAGCCAGAAGAGGCCCCTCTGTGTGGCTCACCGGGGAGGCGCTGCATATGCACCGGAAAACACCATCTCTGCCTTTAAGAATGCCATCAGAATGAAAGCTGACTATATGGAGCTGGATGTTCATATGTCCCGGGACGGCCATGTGGTGGTAATCCACGATGAAACTCTGGATCGCACTACCAATGGCGTTGGTTTGGTCAGGGACATGTCCCTTGCTCAGCTGAGGGAGCTGGACGCGGGAAGCTGGTTTTCGAAGGAGTTTGAAGGAGAGAAAATTCCCACCTTAAGAGAAGCCCTGGAACTGGCCCGGGGCAGAATCGGTGTGGTGATAGAGATAAAAAACGGCCCGGTTTTTTACGAAGGTATTGAAGAGGAGGTAGTGAAGCTGGTGGATGAACTGGAAATGGTTGAGGATGTCATAATAATCTCCTTTGACCATGCCAGCATCAGGAAGGCTCATCGGCTCAACCCGGATATTGCCGGCGGGATATTGTTTTATGGAAACATTCTTGATGTGGACAGGGTTGCCAGAAACAGCAAGGCACAGTTTGTCTGCCCCGGCTGGAAGCTTCTCACCCCGGAGATGATTTCCGACTGTCATGACCGCGGGCTGAAGCTGAACACCTGGACAGTGAATGACGAAGCAGTTATGACCCGGTTCATTCGGGAAGGAGTGGATATGATAACCACTGACAGGCCCGATGTGCTGATTCGCCTTATTGACGAGTTTCACAGGTAATATAAGACAGGGTATGATAAATCGTCAGATTCAATAGATTCAACGAAGGAACTTTGGGATTTATAGCTAATTTTTATGGGGGGCCATTGGCTGGTTATTTATTTTTAACATAGAATTGGAGTGCAGTATATGGGGAAGGGCGGCCGAAAAAGAAGGTCATTCAAGTCCTTCGGCGACACTTCTGAATTTAATAATGTCTATGCCAGGGTTGCAGAAACAGCCCTCACCGGTGGTGAAACTCAGGATGAATCCCCCGCTGAGGAGCCAGTTTCAAAAGAAACCACTGAAATCAAACTGCCCGATGAAAAAACAGGGGTTTATTCAGGATCTTCAGAGATCGAATATATTAAAGAAGATAAAACCCCCGACGCAGACAGAGAAGATGATATCGACACCCTGGAAGTGCCGGCTCAAATACAGGAAGAAGCCATATCCCAGGAGGAGAAATCTGACAGGGATGAAGAGGATATTGATAAAGCTGAAGATGCCCTGGACATATCATCTTCCAGGGAAGAAGCAGGCCCGACTGACAGACATCAGATTGCTGTCCCCAGGAAACCCCGGATAGACTTGGATTTGGGAGATGAAAAGGATCTTTCCAGCCCAGCAAAAACCCGGCTGATGCTGGATATTCCCGACACCTTGATTGTCCCCGAAGCCGAAGAAACACCGCCGGAGCCGGAAGCTGAGGTTGCCGAGTCTGAAGCCCGGACAGAAGAAACAACACCGGAACCGGAGCCTTTCAAGACAAAACTCATGCTGGAAGAACCCCGGGAAACAGCACCAGAGCCGGAAGCTGAAGCTGCCGAGCCGGAAGCCCGGACAGAAGAAACAGCACCAGAGCCGGAAGCTGAAGTTGCCGAGCCGGAAGCCCGGACAGAAGAAACATCGCCGGAGCCGGAAGC
>CAYNGH010000039.1:9227-22878 GCA_964396845.1 uncultured bacterium
CTGAAGTTGCCGAGCCGGAAGCCCGGACAGAAGAAACATCGCCGGAGCCGGAAGCCCGGAAAGAAGAAACACCGCCGGAGCTGGAAGCTGAAGCTGCCGAGCCGGAGGCCCGGACAGAAGAAACGCCGCCGGAGCCGGAAGCCGAGGTTGCCGAGCCGGAAGCCCGGACAGAAGAAACAACACCGGAGCTGGAAGACAAGATCACAGAAGATGATGTCCAATGGAAGCCGGGGCAGGTCATTGAGGGCCTTTATGAAATTGAAGAAGAAGCCGGCACCGGTATTATGGGCAGGCTTTTTTCGGCCCGTCATACCCGCTGGGATCAACCTGTCATAATCAATCTGGTGGATCAGAGGGCAAATGCCGGAGGAGATCCCGGCAGAGTAATTGATGCCTGCAAGAATTGGATACAGGCTGGTGCTCATCCCAATATTTCCGCTTGTTTCTATGCCAGGGAAATCAAAGGCAGGGTTCTGGTTGTTTACGAAAAGGCACCGGGAGTTTCCCTGGAAGAGTATTTTCAGAATGAAAACATCGGAAGCTGGCGTAGAGCACTGGATCTGTCCATTCAGATCCTCGACGCTCTGGACTATTTCCACGAATCCGGTGGCATTCACGGATATCTGAATTTTCACAGCTGTATGGTTCACGCCAGCGGAACCTTGAAGCTGTCGCATCCGGGTATGATTTCCGGCTTTTATGGAATGGATGGCACCGATGAAACTGCCACGATCAAATCAGGAAAGGTTTACCTGTTTCCCGGTCAGCTGGCAGGGGATCCTGAATATGCATCTCCCGAAGTGATGCTGGGAACCATTGATGAACTGGGGCCTTGGAGTGATATTTACTCCATAGGGGCGATGCTTTACAGAATGCTGACCGGGAAGCTCCCCACCCCGGTTCAGGGGCGAACCATCGAAGAAATTGCCAGGGATAAGACCAATAAACTTCCGAAAAACCCTGTTGAACTGGAAGAAGACATTCCCGGGCCAATGGCGGATTTTATTTTGAATTGTCTGGACAAGGAAAGAACAGTCCGGCCTCAGTCATATTCTGATGCCCGGAAAAAACTCGAAGACATATACTGCCAACTTGCGGAAAAAGAATATACCCGAACCCCACCAGTTAGGGAGAGCTTTCTCCCCGATTCCCTGAATATCCAGGCAACAGCCCTTGCAGACCTGGGGCGATGGCAGGAAGCAGTCGGACTCTGGGAAGAGGCCCTCACCACAAGGCCGGGACACATAGAATCCATCTACAACCTTGGCCTTACCCGATGGAGGCATGGGCTTATCACCGATGACACCCTGGTAAAGATCCTGGTGGATCTTATTGATTCGGATCCCGGTCACTGGATGCCCAGGTATCTGCTGGGTATGGTTCACATGGAAAGATGCGATCACAGGGCTGCGGGCAAGGTGTTGAAAGGCCTTCAGGAAACCGACAACCAAAGACCCCAGGTGGAAAAAATCAATGAATACTTAAAGAATAACTCCCGCCAGACCAGAAGACTTGCCAGGCTTTTCAAGGGTCATACTGCGCCGGTTTTTGCAGTAAGAATAAATACAGAAGGCACCCGAATTCTCTCGGGGAGTATGGACAAGACCCTGAAGGTGTGGGATGCCGACAATGGCAAATGCCTCAAGACCATTGAAGGCCACAGGGGTTATGTCAATGCCGTGGATATGAGTCCTGACGGCAAATTTGCCATCTCCGGCGGTGGCGAACTCATATCCGAGGATTTTGATTTAAAATACTGGGATCTGGAAAAAGGAACCGTCATCCACGATCTGCAGGGTCATGCGGGGCTGATTCGTTCCGTTGCCCTGGACACAGAAAAAAAGCTTGCTCTTTCCGGTGGCACTGATAATCTCATCAAGCTGTGGGACCTCCAGAAAGGCAGTTGCATTGAAACCCTTGAAGGACACCAGGAATGGGTCAACACCCTGGACTTTTCTCCTGACGGCTCCTATGCCCTGTCAGGTTGCGGAACTCCCAGGGGCTCAAAAGACCGTACCCTGCGTCTGTGGGATCTTGAATCAAAACAATGTATCCGATCCCTCCGGGGACATACAGGGTCCATCAATACTGCCTGCTTTTCCAGAGATGGCCAGTTCATCCTTTCAGGAAGCGGTAACCCTGGCGAACAACAGGACAACACTGTCCGGCTTTGGCTCGCCTCCTCGGGAGAATGCCTGCAACAGCTTTCGGGACACGAAGGACGAATCAACGGCGTGGCGTCAGGGCCGGATGGAAGGTATGCCCTGTCATGCAGTGAAGACAAATCCCTGCGGATCTGGGATCTGGAAACCTGCCAGTGCATCCGGACCTTTGTTGGGGTAAAAGGTGAAATCAACACTCTTAGCATCTCAGGGGACGGTTCCCTTGCCGTCACCGGCTGTGCCGATTCAACCCTCCAGCTGTGGGAAGTCAACCTGGGACAGGAATTTTTCCGGGCACATCATTTCCTTTCTATTCCCAATGCCCAGATCATTGACATTTCTGAAGATGAATATTTTGAAATCGGCATGTCCCGGGCACGACAGGCCATGGCTTTTCAGGATTACACCGCAGCAGCTCACTGGTTGCGGGAAGCCCGATCCCAGAAAGGCAAGGCTCGGGATTCCAAGGTAATGTCCCGCTGGGTTGAGCTTTACTCGAGGCTCCAGCGAAAGGAACCCCAGGGAGGCTGGGAGATCCGCACCTTTGAAACCGGCCAGGGTTCCGTCGGCAAGGTTCATTTCCTTGGCAGGAAAAACCTGGTGGTGTCAGGGGGGCAGGACGGCACTGTAAAGATCTGGAACCTGACAACCGGGGAACTGGCAATGACTCTTGATGCCGGCACCGGAAGCCAGGAAGGCGTCAGATCCATCTCCACCACCGGGGATGGTTCCCGGCTGGCGGTGGGGAATGCTTCATCTACGGGCTTCACCCTGTGGAACCTTGACACTGGAAAACAGGATCTCAAGCTCGATGCATTCAAGAATCCCGGGCCTCTGAGGGTTCATTTCTCTCCGGAGGGTCGTCTTGTATTCTGCGCCAGTGGCCAGGAAAACTCCATCAAGATGTTTGATGCTTTTGATGGTCGTCTTCTGCGGAAATACGAAGGCCACAAGATGGGAATTAACGACTTCATTCTGTCCCGGGATCAGCAGTATATTCTCAGTGCCAGCAAAGACAACACCATAAAACTCTGGGACCTTGCCGGTGGCAGATGCGTCCGCACCATAAAGAGCAAGAAACTCAAGGGAATATCCTCCCTGTGTCTTTCTGACAACAGCAGGTTTGCCCTGTCGGCCAGTGCCGACAACAGCATACGCCTCTGGGATATTGAAAACGGCAAATGTATCTACATTATCAAACAGCTGGAATATGACGTCAGCTCCCTGCATATGAGCAGTGATGCTCGTTATGCCCTTACCAACTATGGAGATACCCTCAAGATGTGGGATTTGTCCACAGGGCAGATTCTTCTTTCCCTGGAAGGTCATCGGGGCAGGGTCAATTCTGTTCTTCTCAGCTGTGATGGACGCCTGGCGCTTTCCGGATCCGATGACGGCACAATAAAACACTGGCTTGTTGACTGGAGCTTGGAGGATCGCCGTCCTGCGGAATGGGACGAAGGCGCCCGGACATACCTGGAAACATTCCTGGAGCTTCATACTCCCTTTGGGGCAGAGATTCCAGGTGGCGACAAGATAAACGAAAAGAAACTGCAGGCAGCCCTGGTTCGCCGGGGAAAGCCGACATGGACCGAGGAAGACTTCAAGGAGCTTCTCCATTACCTGGGATGCGTCGGTTATGGATGGCTCCGGCCAGAGGGAGTCCGCAAGGAGCTGGAAAAAATGTCCCAGGAAAGCCGGGAATCCTGGCTGACGAAGATGATCAACATATTTACCAGGGAAGTTTAGGTCGTATATCGCCAGCAACTGTTGAGATTCCCCCACCCTGTGGATGAGTCTGACAACTTCACTTGGTGCCGGGTTATTTTCCCGGGACTCCAATTTAACAAATTTTTTCGGGGATCACATGAAATCATCAAGCATCATCAACAATAACACCAGGTGGCAGGTGGGGGATGTAATATCCCGATTATATCAGGTAACAGAAATCCTTGAGATGGACGGGTTCTTTGATGTTTACAAGGTTTTCCATCTCAGCTGGAAGACAGACCTTATCATCAAGAGTCTTAAAGCTCCCCTGTGCAGTGATGAATCTCGTTGCGAGGAATTTGCCAACCAGTGCCGGGGATGGATCAGGCTTGGCCTTCACCCCAATATTGCCGGGTGTCATTATCTGGTAAACATTGACGGCTCTCCTTCCCTGCTGGTGGATTATATCAATGGCCAGACCTTGGAAGACTGGATTGTCCAAAGAAAGGTCATCAGCTGGAAAAGAATATTGGATATTGCCATCCAGTGCCTTGACGGTCTGGACTTTGCCCACAGGAAGGGTCAGATTCACAGAGATTTAAAGCCTTCCAGCTGTTTTATCACCCCGGAGGGATATGTCAAGCTCAAGGATTTTCAAATTGCTTCCAGTCTGGAGGTCCTGGGGAAACTGGCCCGGGATTATTACCAGGCCGATGATGAAACAGCCCTGGGGGTTTCATCCCAGGGAATGGCGGGCACCCCGGCTTATATGGCCCCGGAGGTCTGGAGGGGGAGTCGTGATTCCTTAGGCCCCTGGACAGATATTTATTCTTTCGGTGTGATGCTTTTTGAATTGTGTTGTGGCAGGAGGCCCTTCCAGGGAGGAACCCTGGAAGAGCTGGGCACAATGCACATGGAAAAACTGCCGGGCAGACCAAGAAATTTCAGTCCCGACATACCCATGGAGCTGTCGGATTTCATATTGCGGTGTCTTGAAAAGAATCCCGAGAAACGATTTGAAGGTTGCAGTGTTGCCAGGGAAAAGCTGGTCAGTATATTCGAAAACCACACGGGGATTGATTACCGCCGGCAGAAGCCTGACGAGGACAAACTAATTGTGGATGGCCTGAATAACCTGGCGGTTTCCCTGGTGGATTTGGCAGAATATGAAAAGGCGGCAGAGTGCTGGGAGATGGCCTTGAAGAGCAACCCGGCTCATCCCCGTTCAATTTATAATTACGGCCTTTTCCGCTGGAGAACCGGACAGGTTGACGAACTGACCCTCACCCAACAGCTCTCAGAGATTGTCCAGCTCAATCCAGATCAATGGTACCCGATATTCCTGCTGGGGCAGATGCAGATGGAACTGGACGATTATGACGGTGCCGTTCAGACCTTGATGCAGATTATCGGCAGCGAATCAATCCCCAGGGAAGTGGGGGAAAACCTGACCCTGGCCCAGGATTTGAGAGTCAGCTCCATGCGGCTCCTTCAGACCATTCATTCGGTGGATCCCGTTCGTTTCGATTCTGTCAATATCAGCCACGACGGCAGAACCATCATATCAGGCGCTGAGGTCCTGCGGACAAATCTTCATGTAATTCTCATATGGGAGGAATCCACTGGAAAAAGACTCAAAACCCTCAAGCCCCACGATGACAAGATCCTGTCGGTATGTTACAGCCCCAACGACAAATATGTCCTCTCGGGCAGTGCCGATACAACAGTAAAACTGTGGGATCCCTCCTCGGGGAGATGCCTCAGAACCTTTGCAGGGCATACCGGCAAGGTTCGCCATGTCTGTTTCAGTGATGACGGACAGCTGGCCCTGTCGGCCAGTGGCGATAAAACCCTGAGGGTGTGGGACATTTCTACGGGCAAATGTCTGGCAGTTCTTGAGGGTCACCATGATCAGGTAAACCGGGGGGTCTTTGTTTCGGGTAAAAATCGGGTCCTGTCCACCGGCAGGGACGGCGCCATCAAGATGTGGAATATCTCCACGGGCAAATGTCTGGAAACCTTCAAGGGACATACCCTGGCCGCCACTGATATTACAGTTCATGGAAAAATGGATCTCGCCCTGTCGGGAAGCCTTGATGGGACCTTCCGTCTGTGGGATATGAAGACGGGATTGGGCAGGGGCACATTGAAGGGGCACAATGCCGGGGTGACCACCGTTGACATTTCCTCCGACGGGAAACTGGCTCTCTCGGGGGATCAGGACGGGGTCATAAAACTCTGGAATATTGAGCAGGGAGGATGCATTCACAGTTACCGGGGCCAAAAGGGCCATCTTTCCCTGGTGGGGATGGAACAGGATCGCTGGTTCGCCTTCTCACGGCGTTCTGAGGATACCTGTGAATTATGGCAGTTGTCATCCAATATAATACCATATCGGGCTCCCCTGATCCTCAGCCAGGTTTCCAACGAGTTGGTATCAGAATCTCCCGTTGCCCGCACAGTCCGCAATGCCGTTGAGGGTGCCCGAAAGGCCGTGGCAGAGGGTGATGTACTCTATGCGGCGGAGATTATCTCCCGGGCCAGGAATGAAAAAGGTATGGAACGCAACGAAGAGCTTCTGCGGTTCTGGAGTTCACTCTACAGGTCCCTGCCCAGAACAGGCATTGGAGATATATGGGAATACAACACCCTGGAGGGGCATTCGGGGCATATACTGGATCTGTCGGTGGGCAGAAATTGCAGAAACATCCTTTCGGGCAGTGCCGACGGCACCCTTCGTCTGTGGGATATTGAATCGGGGCGTTGCCTGCAGGTATTCAAGGGACACACCAGAGAAGTCAACAGTGTTTTCCTGGGATGTGACGGCCTGCATGCCATTTCCGGGAGCGCGGATAACACCATCAAGCTCTGGGACATCAACACGGGAATTTGCAAGAAAACCCTTGAAGGCCATACCGATACGGTAACCCAGGTTCTCCTGACCCATGACGGCAGTTTTGCAATATCAGGGTCCGGTGGAAACGATTGTAGCATAAGACTCTGGGAAACTGCCACGGGACGATGTCTTCGAACCCTGTCGGGACAGGGAAGCACTGTCAATTCCCTCTGCCTGAGCATTGACAGCCGTTACCTTCTGTCGGGAGGTTCCAACAAGGCCCTTATTCTGTGGGATCTGGCGGAAGGAAAAGTCATCCGCAATTTCCATGGACATGAAGGGCCGGTTCTCAAAGTTCTTCTTTCAAGGGATGGCCGTTTTGCCTTTTCCGGCAGTGGCGATGCCAGTGAACGACGAAAGGACAGGGCCATTCAGTGGGATGTGACCCTGGGGAAGAGTCGAAGGAGCTTCACGGGTCACAATGGGGGTATATCAGCCCTGGACATTACCGGGGACAACCAGTTTCTCTTCACCGGAGGGGGTGACAGACAAATCATCGGCTGGGATACCACCACCGGCAGAAAGATGATTTCCCTGCAGGGTCATCAACTCAAGGTTACAGCTCTTCATTTGTCCCGGGACTCCCGATTCCTTATTTCATCATCCCTGGACAGAACGATAAAAATTTGGCGTGTTGACTGGAAACTGGCAACGGAAATACCTGGAGAGCTTTGGGATGAAGGAGCCAGACCTTTTCTGGAAGCATTTTTGACCCTTCACACCCCATACGAAAAAGAACTGCCTACAGACAGTTATCCATCGGATGAACAGATTACCCTGGCATTAACCCGCCGGGGCGAACCTCTCTGGAGTCTGGAGGATTTCGAGGATCTTCTCACCACCTTATCTTGTGCAGGATATGGCTGGCTTCAGCCGGGAATAATCCGCCGGAAGCTGTTCCATCTGCAGAAGAAGCGTCAACGGCGCATTCCCGAGAGAACCTCTCTGGGGAGTCTTGGCCGGGACCTGAAAATGACTCTATCCCCTGCCTCCGGAGATAAGCTGAAGCAGACTCCAGAAACCGACAGAGAAACAAAAAAGGAAGTCCCGGTTGCCACCGGTGAAATGCCCGGTACTGCTCCATCAGGCCCCCCGGTGAAGGTTCCCAAGCCGTCAAAGGGGCTCTTCAAAATCCGGCATCTGGAAAAGTCAAAACCTGATAAAACTGATAAAGATAAGGACAGGGAATCCGACAAGAGAATCACACCCCGGAGAGAAAAACGCAAGACGGAAACGCCGGCTCAACAAGCTGAACTCCCAGGGCCTGCCAAAACCTCCAGCCCGGAGATTGATTCTGTAGGCAGAACAGCAGAACCCCCTGAGGGAGTCAAAAAACCCCGGCAAGATGAAGAAGAGCTTCCTATCCGGCGGGATATGGCTCTGCCCCCACTGCCCTCGGCGCTACCCACCAACCTTTTGATGGATGAACGTCTGGCCCAGCTGGAATCAGCTTTCTTCAACCAGGAGCATGTATCGGTAAAAATTAAGCCCGATGAGGTTCCCCTCAAGGGTGGAGAACACGAAAGTTCTCTGAGGGCTGTGGTCATTTCCGCCGACGGTCATTACGGGGTGACCTGCGGTAATGATCATCATGCCCTGCTTTGGAACATCCCCGAGGGGATAATGCTTCGCCGACTGGAAGGCCACCAGGACATCATATACTCCACAGCCTTCTCTCCCGACGGCTCCATTGTCGCCACGGGATCCGGCGATGGAACGGTGAACATATGGAATACTGCCTCGGGCCAGTGCAAGGCTACCCTGGAAAAACACCGCAAGGGGGTCTTCTCGGTATGCTTCTCAAGGGACGGACGTTTTATAATATCGGGAAGCGAAGATCGAACCATCCGCCTGTGGGAGGTCAGCTCCGGCAGATCCATACGAACTTTTACCGGTCACTATGGCTGGGTTCAGTCAGTTATTACAAGCTTTGATGATCGGTATATAATATCCGCCAGCCAGGATCGAACCATCAGAGTATGGGATATTGCCAATGGGGAAACTCTGCTGACCCTCAAGGGGCACACCGGAGTAATCCGGTCTGTGGATGTCAGCCCGGATTTCCATATTCTCTCGGGAAGCCGGGACTGCACCATCCGCCTGTGGGATCCCCGCACCGGTTCCTGCCTGCGGACATTTACCGGGCACAAGAAGAGCGTTAATTCGGTAAGTTTTCTTTGCGACAGTTCTTTTATGGCCACCGGGGCTGGAGAATTTTTCGAGGAAGGCTCTCTGAAACTGTGGAAGGTTGACAATGGCCGGTGTCTTGATACTGTTACAGAAAAATCCGGCATTACCGGAGTCCATTCCACCTGTGACGGCGGAAAGCTCATCTGGGTCACCGCAGAACCGGCGATCCGGTTGCGGGATCTCGACTGGGAACTTCAGGAAAAAGATTCAGAACCCTGGGATGAGAATGCCAACTGCTTCATCAACAACTTCCTCACAATCCACAGCAAACCTATGGGGGAATTGCCTGACGGAGAAAAATTTGCCGAGGAGAGTGTAATAAATGCGCTGACCCGGTCATCGGAGCTATTCTATGAAGAGGAAGAACAGGAGAGTCTTATATACCGCATAAAAAGCGCGGGCTTCGGGCACCTTGACATTGAAGGAATCAAGAAACAGTTCAAAATGATGGCAGATCAGTGGCAAGGGCCGAAAGAGAGTTACTTCAGCCAGTAATCTCAATCATCCTGATAGCGGGTTATCATACCGTAAACTGATGAATACCTGGGATATCCCGGGGGCAGGATATTGCCGTGGCCACCCCGGCAATATATGGTAAACAGCCGGCGGTCATCGGTGACCTGATAGCCGTAATTAGTTGACGTGGCAGGACATCTGGGGGCCCTCTGCAGATATGGGGGGTTGCAGGTGAATAAATCCGCAAGTTCGCCAGGATAGGAGCCTTCCCCCTCTTCCTGCCGACGGTCCAGGGCATAGTTCTCCAGAGCCGAGGCCAATGCCCTCTGATTATACTGGCAGGATACAAAATCCCTTCCTGCCCGGCGATGGAGCATCACGGGTATAATAATCGACAGAATCCCGCCGGTGATGACGATTATCACCATAACATCGATTATGCCAGTCCCCCTGATCCACCCCCTTTTAATCCATCTGAACATGAGATCCCACCTTTCAACACTTATATCGGCAGGTGAAATCGATTTTTTACAGGATGAATGAGGTTCTGGAATACCCAGTGAGATAATGACACAGTTTCTGCATTCATATTGTCCCATTATGAATTCGCAGTAAACCAGCCAGAAGCAATTTCTCAGCTTTTAGATCCAGTTGATTCATCAGCCAGAATAATCGAAAGATTGCCGAGTAGTGCGCGGGCCTCAGCAACCCTCTGCATCAGTGCGTCGGGCAATCCCCTGGTCTTGTAGCATCACTGTCGGGGAACCGGGACTTTTTTCAGGATCCTTGCAATGATCTCATCAGGGGAAATCCCTTCAATCTCTGCTTCGGGTTTCAACAAGAGCCGATGACGCAATACCGGGAATGCAGAATCCTTTATATCATCAGGAATCACATAATCTCTGCCTTCAACAGAAGCCAGGGCCTTGGATGACAGCAACAGGGCAATTGAACCCCTGGGACTTGCTCCCAGAGCAACATTTGGATCATTGCGGGTTGCCCCAACCAGGGAAACAATATAGCTGAATAATCCCTCCTGGAGGGTGACGGCTTGAATCTCATCCCGGCATTTGTGGTAAAATTCCCGATAATCCACAGCTTCAAATTCAATCCGATCCAGGTGCCGATGACTGAATCCCCTGTGATACCTCCGCAGGATTTCAGCCTCATCAACATCAGGGGGATAGTTTACCGGAATCTTGTAAAAAAAGCGATCCATCTGGGCTTCAGGAAGAGGATACGTGCCTTCAAACTCAATGGGATTCTGGGTAGCCAGCACCATGAACAGCTCCGGCAGGGGGACTTTTTCCCCTTCAATGGTTGCCTGTCCCTCCTCCATGGATTCCAACAGGGCTGACTGGGTTCGGGGTGGAGTGCGGTTAATCTCGTCGGCCAGAAGCAGGTTTGTAAAGACAGGCCCTTTCTTCAGCTGAAACTGGCTGGAATTCATATCAAAAATATGAGTGCCCACCACATCCGATGGCATCATATCGGGGGTGAATTGAATCCGCTGATAATCACATCCCATGACCATAGCCAGGACTTTCGCCATCAGGGTCTTGGCAGTGCCGGGGACTCCTTCCAGAAGAACATGTCCACCGCAAAAAAAAGCAGTGATAATCCGCGTTATGGCGGAATCCTGTCCTTCCACCACCTTGTGAATTTGCCGGGTGATTTTTTGGAATATTTCCCTGGTATATCCTTTATTGTTGTTATTCAATCTTCCCTCCCCCCTCAGGTTGTTTCAACCTGCTCAAAAACCGATCCATTTCACCGGCAAGAATGACCAGTCCGGCAGTGTCAATATTTCCGCCTTTCAACCCTTCTTCAACCCGTTCCATCAACCTGCGGGCTTCTTTCTCATACCGGGGATTCTTCCGGCGGATCCCTTCGAGAAGATGCTCCTGGTCAAGACGATGACTGTACCGGTGGCCTGTCAGAGAGCCTGTCTGCTCAAGAAAGTCCCGGTAGCAATTTTCCAGAACATATCGGCTTGCCCCGGCTTTCTGGAAAAGTCCTGCCAGGGAATGAAGATATTCGATGGAGCTTCTCTGGAGATCCTCCCCATGATGCCGGGGAATTCCAAACCGTTTCATATAAACTGCGTAAAACAGAATCAATACCAGTCCCAGCTGAAGCATTATGCCTTGTTGAACACCGGAAAACCTGAATGGCCCGGTATCTCTGGAAAAACCATGAATGGTTTCATCAAAAGCAACGACACCATCTCTTCCTGCTTCCCGGATTAGGTTGGCCATCAGAATAACATTGTCATCCCTGTCGATTTCTCCATTGCAGAAAAGCTGAGGTGTTGACAGAACATACACCTGTCCTTTCCCCACCGGGGTTGATGCCAGAATCACTCCCTCCCCGTCTTCAAGATGCACTGTGAAGGGCTGAAACTGTTCCGGAGGCAAAACAAAACGCCAATGTCCCTTTACCGATACCATCCCGACTCCCCGGGACAGGGGAGATTCCCTGGCCGGGGAAACCCGCTCAGTCAGCTTTTCTGTTTCCAGAAGCCTCAGACCCAGGCTCCTCCAGAAGATATTTTCATCAGAGTCGGCAACAATCAGGCTGTTTCCCCGGGCAACCCAGTCCAGAAGATCCCTGGCTTTATCCTGATCAAGATAATTAGGATAAGGACGGATTATTATGGCAACCCCGCCGGCGATACTGCTGTAGCGGGTTTCTTTCTCTTCAATGCGGACTGGCCGGTGTCCCAGCTTTTCCATTAGCAGGTAAAACGCCCGGTATCCCATAGCCCCGTTATCATAGGTAGTGGGATTCCCCGGCCCTCTTACGCCGGGACTGCTTCTGTGAGAAACAAACCAGAGGATGACCAGCACTGCCACTGCTGAATAAAAAACCAGGCGCTTCTTATCCAAAGGAGTCGGCCTCCCTCCAGCAGTAATCAAAATCCTCCAGAAATGACTTGAAACAGGAATCATCACAATCCATCCCGGAATAAACCAGTTCTTCAAAAGCACGGTTCATCCGGGAGAAACGTCGCATAAACTCAGGCTTTTGCAAGGTTTCCAGCAATGTCTGAACTTCCCGGTGTGTGCGGGAGCTGTTCTTTGCAAGGATCCCCCGACAGTCCAACTGCAACAGGAAAGATTCATACAAAAGGCCTGCCCCCCGGCGGTATTTCCCCTGCTGTCCCAGCTCAATCCCCTGACGCCTTAGCCCGGCTGGATCTGTCATTATACTTTGTTCCGGTTTAAGAGTTTTTTTACTTCCTGTCAGGGGGGCAACCCTTCGAAGAACAAAAAAAATAACTGCCCCCACTGCAAGTCCGAGAAACAGCATGGAAACCACCAGAGCCACAAGTTGTCCCCCGGGGCTGGAAAGATAACGAAACAGCAGTTGAAAGACTTCAATGATTGAACTGACCACAGCCTGATAAATCCTGCTGTTTTGCACCCTGTCCAATAACTCCTGGAGAAATCCCTCCCGGGTCTGTTGAGCCAGATGAGAAAACTCCCGCCGGGATAGGATGAAATCAAGAGCCTGGCGGATTTCACCGGAATCATCTATGATTACAGCCCCGGGCAAATCAGGCCCTCCCCGGTTCAGAAACCGTCCCTTCGACGGCAATATGCTTTTCAATCCATTCCCGGCCGGTCTTTTTGGAAAAACGCCGGACAAAGTCCGGGTAGTTCTTTTGGGTCAGCTCCATCAGCCTCTGGCTCAACTGATCAAAACCCAGGTTCTTCAGGGCAGAAACCTGAATACCCTGGGGGAAGTCCGATGCCAGCTCCCTCCGGCGCAGTTCAGAGATGCAGTCCACCTTGTTGAACACCAATAGAACCGGCTTGTTGTCGCAGGCCATTTCTTCCAGGACCTGATCTGTCACTTCCCGATGTTCCTTCCAGTGAATGTTGGAAACATCCACCACCTGAAGAATAATATCAGCCTCCCGGACCTCCTCCAGAGTAGCCTTGAAAGCTGCGGCAAGGTGATGGGGCAAATGTCGGATGAATCCCACTGTATCCACCAGTAGAATCTCCATTCCCTCCCCCAGGTAATACTTCCCCAGGGTAGGATCCAGGGTCGCAAAGAGCTTGTCTTTTACTTCCACCGATGAACTGGTGAGAAGATTAAGGATTGTTGACTTGCCTGAATTGGTATATCCCACAAGGGCGGCGGTGAGAAAACCCCGGTTATACCTGCTGTCCCGCAGAAGCTCCCGGTGCTCCATCAGCTTTTCCAGGTCGGATTTTAAGGTCTGAAT
>CAYNGH010000040.1:0-22559 GCA_964396845.1 uncultured bacterium
AAGGTGCTCAACGACAACCTGAAAATCAAGACTGCCCTGATGACCACCATCCATTCATACACCAATGACCAGCGGATTCTGGATCTGCCTCACAGCGATCTTAGACGGGCCAGAGCTGCCGGAGTCAATATCATCCCCACCACTACCGGCGCAGCCAAGGCAACTGGGCTGGTGATCAAAGACCTCAAGGGGAAAATTGACGGCATGGCAATCCGGGTGCCGACTCCCAATGTTTCTCTGGTGGATCTCACTGCAGTGGTGGAGAAATCAACTACTGTCGATGAAGTGAATGCAATGATGAAAAAAGCTGCAGAAGGCGAGCTGAAGGGGATTCTGGAATACACCGACGAACCTCTGGTTTCCATCGACTTCAAGGCTAATGATCATTCCTCCATCTTCGATTCGGGAGTCACCAATGTTATCGGTGGCACCACGGTAAAGGTCCTCTCATGGTATGACAACGAATGGGGTTATTCCTTGAGATTGCTGGACTTGATTGCATACATGATGAAAAAGTCCCCTGCCAGAGTGTAGAGGAATACAAGATGAAAAGCAACCGGGAGGCTGGAGATATCCAGCCTCCTGTTAAAAAAGCCTCGGAGGTTGATATGAATAAAGCAACAATCAGGGATATTGACATTCATGATAAAAGAGTCCTGATGCGGGTGGATTTCAACTGCCCCATAAAAGACGGCAAAGTCACCGACGACACCCGGATCCGCAAGGCTCTTCCCACCATAAACTATGCCATAGAAAAGGGAGCAAAGGTGATTCTCATGTCCCACCTGGGCCGGCCCAAGGGTGAGGTGAAGGAAGAATTCCGGATGAACCCGGTGGCAGATAGATTAGGTGAGCTTCTGGGAAAACCCGTCACGAAGCTAAATGACTGCTTCGGCCCCCAGGTGAAGACCCGGGTTATGGCCATGAATCCCGGTGATGTGATCCTGCTGGAGAATACCCGGTTCTACAAGGGAGAAACCAAAAATGACCCCGCCATGGCACAGGAGCTGGCATCCCTGGGGGAAGTTTATGTGAATGATGCCTTTGGCACTGCTCACCGTGCTCATGCTTCCACCGAAGGGGTTGCAAAGCACCTCCCTGCAGTGGCGGGTTTTCTGATGGGACAGGAGATTGACGAGCTGGGCCGGCTTCTTATGGATCCTCCCCGGCCTTTTTATGCGATCCTCGGCGGAGCCAAGGTTTCCGACAAGATCGGCGTCATCGAGAACCTGGCCCGGCTTTGCGACGGCATTATCATCGGCGGCGGCATGTGTTTTACATTCATCAAACTGAAGGGTTATGAGATCGGCAAGTCCCTGTTAGATCCGAACCTGGATCAGGTGAAGGACATAATGAAAACTGTTGAGGAAAAAGGTGTCAAGCTGGCCCTGCCTGATGACGTGGTGGTGACTGATGATCCCGGCGGATCCGGCACCCACAGGGTAGTTTCCATCCAGGAGATCCCTGCCGATATGATGGGGGTTGACATCGGCCCTGACACGGTGAAGGAATTCTGCAACATGATAGACAAGGCAAAGACAATATTCTGGAATGGCCCCATGGGAATATTCGAGGTGGAAAGCTTCGCCAGCGGAACCATGGCCATAGCCCAGGCCATTGCCCTGTCCGATTCCCTCAGCGTCATCGGCGGAGGAGATTCAGTGGCGGCGGTGGCCAAAGCGGGACTGTCAGACCGGATGACCCATATTTCCACCGGGGGAGGCGCATCCCTGGAGTTCATGGAAGGAAAGACCCTGCCGGGAGTGGCCGCCCTGATGGATAAAAAAACCGTCACGGCATAGGGCAGAACATCAATAATTGAAAAAAGGAGTTATTATAATGCGAGTCCCCTTTTTAGCTGGAAACTGGAAGATGCACATGACCAGGCGGGAAGCAGTCAACCTGGTGGAGGATCTGGTAAGGAATACTTCCGATGTGAAGGATCGGGAAGTGGTGGTTTGTCCTCCCTTTACAGCACTGCACGCAGTATCAGAGGTAATCGAAGGCACCCATGTCCGGATGGGCGCTCAGAACATGTACTTTGAGGAAAAGGGAGCCTTCACCGGGGATATATCCCCCCTGATGCTAAAGGATGTTGGTTGTCGTTATGTGATTCTGGGCCATTCGGAACGGCGGAATGTCTTTGGTGAAACTGATGAACTGATTAACCGGAAGCTGAAATCGGCCCTGAATTATGGCCTGATTCCCATCTTGTGTGTGGGGGAATCCCTTCAGCAGAGGGAAGCAGGACAGACCCGGGAATGGGTGCGGTCCCAGGTGGAAAAGGATCTGGAAGGCCTCACTCCCAGCGAAGTTGAAAAGCTGGTTATTGCCTATGAACCCATCTGGGCCATCGGCACCGGCAAGACTGATACCCCGGAAGGCGCTAACGAAACCATCAGTATGGTGCGACAGCTGTTGGCAGACAAGGCTTCTCATCAGGTAGCAAAGAAGGTTCGGATCCTTTATGGCGGTTCGGTGAAGCCCGACAATGTGGACGGCTTCATGGCCACCTCGGACATTGACGGCGCCCTGGTGGGAGGGGCTTCCCTCAAGGCTGATTCATTCACCCGGATTGTAAAATATGAACCCCTGGTGACTGCATAACATAAAAAACTGAAAGAAAAAAAGAGCCTCCGGTGAGAGGCTCTTTTTGATTTTAATATGTGAGTTTTTTAGTTAAAATCCCATTCCAAAGGGTTGCATTCCGCCCATGGGGTTCATTCCACCCATTTGGTTCATTCCACCCATTTGGTTCATTCCACCCATGGGGTTCATTTGCTGGCCCATCTGCTGGGGATTGACTCCCACTGACTGAAGAGTGGTCAGAACCATCTGCTCCACCTGTTGATCCAGCTTGGCATTCTGTTGTTTGGCCTGGTTGTAGTTATTTGCCAGTCGTCCAACTGCTCCGCCCTGTTGGGGCATTCCGCCACCCATTGGGTTCATTCCGCCCATGGGGTTGCCTGCTGCGGGATTGATGCCAGGGTTCATGTTGGGCATGACTCCGCCGGGCACCTGCATTGCCGGGTTCATCCCCATCTGGGGTGCTGCTCCGCCTCCTGCCATTCTTTCCTGAATTACCGCCTGACAGTCCTGAATCAAAATCTGATTCCAGTCCTGGGGCTTGTTGGGATTAGCATCGCCGGCTTCCTTGCTTCCGCCACAGCATCCGCCAGCGGGAGCTTCTTCGGCAGGCTCTTCTTCCTTGGCTTCTTCCATTTCATCCAGTTTGGCTTTGAGTTCGTCAATCTCTTTTTTCAGATCTTCAATGGTTTCCTGATCCTCTCCCTTGATTTCCTCGCCTTCCTTGGCCTCCTCGCCTTCCTTGGCCTCTTCGCCTTCCTTGGCCTCTTCGCCTTCCTTGGTTTCCTTGGCTTCTTCGCCTTCCTTGGTTTCTTTGGCCTTATCGGTCTTCTTTACACCCTCGACCTTGTTTTCATCTTTGGCTTCTTTAGAGATTTCGGTCTTGTCAGTGGTGTCAACTTTTGCATCCTTGGGTTTCTTGGATTCTTTTGATTCCCCGGCTTTGCTCACCTTTTTGTCTGACTTGACATTCGCTTTTGAAGCTTTCGGGGCTGGGGCTTTTGCCCGGCTGGCGGCGGCCGGCTTAGATGACTTACTTACGCTTCCAACTTTTTTTGACATTTCTCAATGTCCCCTTTCGATAATTTTGTAAAATTTTTCGGGATAAACCCTCACCGGATGGTATTTGTTTCCTCCCTCCGACGGGAATCACAGTTCCCATTTGTTAAATTCATTATACCATCCAGCAGTTATCTTAACAATTCCTACTTTGTAAACTGGATTAAACAAATGTTACAAAAAAGTAAACCTTTTGTTAAAAACATGTTTACATTTTTATGAAGATTTTTTGCGATTTTTGTCATAAGGAAAAACGGCTCCCGGAGGAGCCGTTTAAAGTTGACTTTGCTGTAATCAGCTATCAGATGAAGAACTGTCCATTTCCCATTGGGTTGACTGCCTGACCGGGGTTGAGGCCCTGGGCCATCTGGGGGGGCATCATGCCCTGTCCCGGTGCAACTCCGCCACCTGCTCCTGCCATCTGGAGGGTTGCCTGAACCAGCTGCTGAGTCTGGGGCTGGAGCTGTGCTCCCTGCTGGGTTGCCATGGTGTAATTCTGCACCAGTCTTCCCATAGCACCACCGGGCATTCCGCCAGCCATGTTCATCTGTGTTCCGCCCATTGCTGCCATGGGGTTCATCTGTGCTCCGCCCATTGCCGCCATGGGGTTCATCTGTGCTCCGCCCATTGCCGCCATGGGGTTCATCTGTGCTCCGCCCATTGCCGCCATGGGGTTCATCTGTCCTCCACCCATTCCCATCTGGCGTTCCATCATCACTGCCTGACAATCCTGAGTGAGGATAGTATCCCAGTTCTGGTTCTGGTTTGGAGGCGGCTGTTGGGGAGCCTGTGCGGGAGCAGCAGGAGCAGCTTCTTCCGGTCCGCCTTCTGACGGGGCTCCACCTTCGGCGGGGGCAGCCTCTTCCGGGGCAGCCATCAGGTTTTCTTCCATCTCATCTAATTTTTCTTTTAATTCTTCAATCTCTTTTTTGAGATCTTCGACGGTTTCTTCTTCGTTTACTTCTTCGCCTTCCTTGGCTTCCTTGGCCTCTTCGCCTTCCTTGGCTTCCTTGGCCTCTTCGCCTTCCTTGGCTTTCTTGCCTTCTTCGCCTTCTTTGGCTTCCTTGGTTCCTTCTGTCTTCTTTACACCTTCAACCTTGCTTTCGTCCTTAGCCTCCTTGGAGATTTCTGTCTTGTCCTTGGTGTCAACTTTGGCATCCTTGGGCTTCTTGGATTCCTCGGCCTTTTTTACTTTGCTGTCTGATTTGACTTTGGAAGCCTTTGGCGCCGATGCCTTGGCAGACCTTTTGGCCGATGACGATTTGGAAGCTCCACTGATTTTTCCTACTTTTTTGGACATATTATAACTCCTTTCGATTGGGGCCTCAGTTTATTCCTAAAAAAACAGACCCCCTCTTTATCCTTGACTAAAGTATATCACAGTAAAACTTTTGAACACAGGTTGAAAATGTTAACCCTTATGGTTTTTTGTTTCCAAATTGTAAACAATTTGTTAAAAAGATATTTACATTCATTTTTTCTGTTTTTCTTACAATGGAAAACTCATATGTGTCATCACCCTGAAAACCTCAATGATGATTCATATTTCCAGAAACAGAAATGGGCCGTTGCGAAGACGGATTTCATTGTCGCTGAGGTTCAGCACTTCTTTTACCTTCTGATAAAAGCCCGTCACAGAAAAAGGTTTCTCGATGGCGCTGGGGTTGGCGCCGTCGGGGATTTTTTCGCAGTAAGCACTGCAGAGGAGCACTCGAATCAGGGGATTTATGGCGGCCATCTTTCGATAAACATCAATCCCTGATATGTCGGGCATGCGGATATCCAAAGTTACCATGTGGATTTCCCCGACATGTTCCTTGTAGATTTCCATGGCCCGGGTGCCGTTTTCCGCCAGCAGGACCTGGTGTCCCCTGGACTTGAGAATTCTGGCTATGAGATTGCGGATGTATTCTTCATCATCAACCACCAGTATGTATGGGTCTTTATTCAATTCAATCACGCCTGGTTCAAATTTTCTTGATATAATTAGGCCGAAAAAATGCCTCCTGGGGCAGGTGTCCATTGGCAATAAAAAACATGCTCCTCCATTATCGGTATCGGCACCGGAAGGATGGAAATAAATCCATGTTGCGATTATTATTTTTCAAATGTTTTCAGAATCTCCAACTGGTTGGGGTTTTCTTCAGGTTCGAATCCATATGCCCTGGCTTCTTCAATGGCTTTTTCGAAGGGCCAGCCCAGGTACTTCATCCGGTAAGCAGCTGCAATGACTGATACCCGGTCAATTCCCCTGGTGTCATGAACCAGAATCGGTCTTGCGTGAAAGTTGATTCGATCAATAATTTCCCTTATTTTTTCTCCGGGGATAGGATCCGGGTCAAATAAAATCAGGGGAAAATGATAGTATTCCACCTGAAATTCCAGGCACAGGTCCTGCTCCATGGCCTGGGTGTAGTTGTCCCAGTAAACCTCCTGGGAACAAAGGTTCACAACCACCTTGCCCCCGAGGTCATTCACAAACCAGGCAAGATCATGGATGGAAGGCTGGGAGGACCTGAGTATGTCAAAGCTGTCGATTACCCCGACATTGTAAAGCCCGCAGTAGGTATCCTGAAAACGGCGGGGGATGTTGTCGAGTTTCTGGTAGGACTCTCTGAATTCTTTCATCTCTTCTATTTTGTGCCGGGCGATAATCATAGCCAGGCCGGGAGCTTCCGGGAAAATTCTGCGGATATTCCCCGTTAAACAGCTCACAAAGGAATAGGCGGACCACTTGAGAACCGGGTCCACATCCACGGTTCCCAAAAATTTTGCCTGGGACTGAATCTCTCGGAGAACTCCCTGCAGATCCTCGGGAATCTCCAGACTGCCGGGACTGCTCCTTTGAGGCTTGTCATCTGCTTTTTTTACGGGTTTATTAATAACCACGTTAATCTTGACATTCTTGTGTGCTGAGGGTTCCCTGTCAGCTGGTTTGTTCTCCGGCCCGGCAGATCCGGGAGCCTCCTGCTGAAGCTCTGTGGGAGGAACAGGCTTGAGGGAATCGTTTCCCAGGAGTATCCGGGTCATATTCCAGCCGGGTTTTGGCGATGCATCGTCGGAAACCTCTGGCGATGCATCAGGGGCTTCGTCTTTGTCAGGAGTTTGAACCACCGAGGCAGTTTCCTGTGCTTCTGCTTTCGGCTCTGGAATTTCTGCCGACTCCGGGGGAACCACGGCGGTTTCTTCTGTGGGCTTTTCCGAGGATTCAATTGCATCGGTTTCCGGGTCAATTCCTCCGTGGCTCAGAAGCAGATCCGCCACCTGAGTCCGATTTCCTCGGCGGGCATAATAAAGAGGAGTATAGTTGCCGGCATCCCTGGGGTTCACTTCAACGCCCATCTTCACCAGGGTACAGCAAAGCTCTTCAATTCCGGCCCGAACTGCCAGGTGAAGGGGAGTCATCATGGACTCTCCCGGCTGGTCAATTCCCGCACCCAGTCCGGTTAACTGCCGGGCCAGGTCGAAACAATCTTTCAGTATTGACCAGTGCAAGGGCATATTTCCCGTGGCATCGGCTGTTACAGGATCTCCCCCGGCATCCAGCAACAGGGATGCTGTTTCGCAATGGCCTTCCCGGGATGCCAGCAGAAGGGGAGTAAGGCCTTGGGCATTGGTTATATTGACGTCAGCTCCACCGGCAAGGAGTTTCCGGGTCAGCTCCACTGATCCATGGGAAGCTGCAAAATGGAGAGGCGTGTTTCCCTTTTCATCGGCATATCCGGGGTCGGCCCCCTGTTCCAGAAGAAACAGAGCCATATCTTCCCGGCGGTGGGAGGCCGCCATCAGGAGAGGTGTAATCCCCTCTGTGCTCCTGACATCCACCGGAGAACCATGCTTTATCAGCAACCGGGCAGTATCCATCTGACTGGTCAAAGCGGCGTAATGGAGGGGAATCATCCCCCGGGAGCATGATGCGTCCACTTTTGCACCCTGGTTCAGAAGGAGCTGGGCGGTATCGGTTCTGCCTTCACAAGAGGCAAAATGTAGAGGTGTTTTGCCGGCACGGTTGGGCAGATCAACCTGGGTTCCTTCCTGGATAAAGGATTCCGCGGCGTCGTTTTTGCCGATGAAAGCTGCGAAGTGCAGGGGAGAAGCGTCAAATTTGTCGTCACCGAGGCTGTGCCGGGCCAGCATGTCCCACATATCCATATTCCTTCGATCAATGGCATAAAACAGGGGAGTATGTCCCTGGCAGTTGATCTGAGTAGCGTCAGCACCCAGGCTCAGAAGCAGTTCCACCACCTCGGTCTGTCCTTCATAAGCGGCCTGATGGAGGGCAGTTCTGCCGTCCCTGTCCCGGGCGTCGATATTGGCCCCCTGACTGATCAGGAAACGGATGATTTCCTTCTGGCCGTTTTCCGCAGCAAAATGAAGAGGAGTGGCCATGTCAAGATTGCCGGCATTGATACTGGCTCCCTGCTGGAGGAGAAACCTTGCCAGGGCAACCTCGCCATAACGGGCGGCAAAATGCAGGGGAGTCACGTTGCTGTTGTCACAGCAGTTAACATCGGCGCCGGCCTTTATGAATACCTCTGCTATCTTACGGTTGCGATAATAGCTGGCCAGATGGAGAGGAGTAAGGCCCACATTGCTTCTGCTGTTTACCTGGGCGCCTTTTTCCATCAGGGCCCGGGCAATGTCCAGCTGTCCGGTTTCTGCCGCGTAATGAAGGGGAGTAAGCTTGTAACCGGTAAGAATGTTGACACTGGCGCCCCGATCCAGAAGAATGTCAAGGATTTCCCTGGATCCCTTTTCCACTGCGTAATGAATGGCAGCCTTGCCGGCACTGTTTTGAGCGTTGGGGTCTGCGCCGGAATCTAAGAGGATTTCTACTATTTCCCGGTGTCCATGAAAAACCGCATACAGCAGGGGAGAAGCGTCAAACTTCAGGTCCCGCAGGTTGGCCAGGTTCGGGTTCCCCGCCAGAATAGACTTGACTTTTTCCAAATCCCCCTTTTTTGCCGCATCATGGATCCCTCCGGATTCCGAGGCTCCCTTCTGTTTGAGAAGCTCTTCCACGGCAGATTGGCTTTCTTTCATGGCCACAGCCAGGGGAGTGTTTCCATAGGTGTCTTTTATGTCAGTATCGGCCTTTTGTTCCAGGAGAATTTTTATAATATCAAGGTTGCCGTTTCTGGCAGCATAATGAAGGGCTGTGAATCCGAATTCTCCCTGAATGTTCAGCTTTGCTCCAGCTTCTATAAGCAGTTTCGCCATTTCAATACTGTTGATTAATACTGCCTCGTGCAGGGGGGTTCTGTTGCGTTTTTCTTCAATCTCGTCAACCATCTCGGGATATTTGTGAATCAGGTGTTTTACCCGATCCATATCCTTCTCGGCCACGGCATCATGTATTCTGGCGGATGCCAGGCCTCCTGCTTCCCGAAGGCTTTCAGCCACCTGGGAATGGTTGCCCTCCATGGCAATGAACAGGGGGGAGTATCCCTGATTGTTTCGAAGGTTGGGATCTGCCCGTTTCTCCAGGAGCAGTTGCACCACCGGCAGGTGGCCCTTTTCTGCGGCAAGGTGAAGGGGACTGCAGCCATCCTCATCCCGGCTGTCGATTCTGGCCTTTGCCACCAGCAGGATCTTGACAGCCTCAACATTGCCATTTATGGCTGCGTGATGAAGGGCGGTTCTTCGCTGACTGTCCACTGCCTTGATTATATCCGGGGTTTTGGATATAAGCCCCCGGAGGCCCTTCAGGTCGTTTTTATCGGCAGCTTCAAATAATTTTGCCTCGGGACTCATGAATCCCAGGAGCTTGTTGAGGAATCCGTCGCTTCCCATCAAGGTTACCTCCCTGGAGTTTTTCTCCTTTCCTCTTAATTTAACAACACTCAGGGCTATCCTTTAATTATTTTCCTGGGATAATGTCGGGATTGATGGGAATGCCCGGAGAATATCATGACGGATTGCCTTGGCAGTTGTACATCTTGAGAAATTACAGGGGCTCTTCTGCTACTGCTCCATGGCTCCCCTGTCAATAAGATAGTCTTCTATCTCCTTGAATCCCCGGACCCTGGCATCTGACAGGGGAGTAAGCCCCGCATTGTTTGCTGCTTCCATATCTGCTCCTTTCTCCACCAGCAGTTTGACCATCTCCAGATGGTTCTGCCTGACCGCCAGATGCAGGGGAGTGTTGCCGTTCTTGTCCCGATAGTCGATCTGAGTGCTTCTTCGTTTCAGGAGATTTTCCGCCAGCTCTGTGTCCCCCGAGAAAGCAGCGTGATGGAGCTTGGTGAGCCGGGGCCTGGTGTCCTTCTTGAATTTGGCATCACAGGCAGAAAGGCTGATGGCTGAGAGTACGATTAATAATATTATTAGAATCTTTTTCATCGGATTTCATCTCCTGTAATTCCTGTTGTCTTTTATATTTGCAATGGCAGGGGATTTTTTCTTATTTTATTGTGTTTTTACCTTTTGCCGATTTATATCTGGTGAATTGACAAGATGCTGATTCTGCCGACTCCCCGTTGAGGCAGGTCCATCAGGGCAGAATAGTTCAGAGGAGTGCCGGATTCCCTGGCCGGCCCGGACAGAAGCTCTCTGGCAAAATCTTCCATCACCCGGCGGGAAGTCCCCCGGGCGCCGATAACCAGAAGCCCCGTGGTGGGGGCCAGCACCTGACACTGGCTTCCAAAGCCGTCAAACTGCAATCGATCCATGAGCCTCCGGATCCAGGCGGGTTCAATGCCAAGGCTTGCACCATGGGGGCCTGTCACTGCAATGACCTGATGCCCTGACCGGGATCCCCGGTAAACACTCAGGTTGAAATGGGAAAGGGGAAGGTCCTTCTTCAACTGCCGGGCAAGATTGTTGATGCCCATCTTCCACCTGCGAAGAACCTCGGGAGTCACCGGGGCCAGGTGACCGTCGGAACAGCAGTGGTAATATGCCGCCAGGTCATCTCCCCGATCCTTGTCCCTGGTGATGGGCCGACTGCTGTTGGATCGGGACAGTTCTTCCAGCTTTTTTTTGGGGATGAAGCGCATGGTGATATATGCTTTTTTACCGCACTTGCACAGGTGTTTGTTTTTTTGAGAAAGCCCCAGGATATCCCGCAGTTCTTCTTCCAGGGCAGTTCCCTGCCAGCCGTAGCTTTCTATCAGTTCATCCAGAGAAAGCCTGGTCTTGTGGCCGGATTTCCGGTTCTTCAACAGAAGGGTTCTTTCTCCGGGAAGAAAACGAACAAGATGGCTCTTCCCTGCTATCCGGTTAACCGTATCGATGAACTCCCCGGTTCGGTACAGATTATCCCGCACGGTTTCCAACTTTCGGAGGATAACTTCTCCGGGGATCTCTCCGGTATGAATCATATGTGGGATGATCGGCTCAATGTCCAGATTTGTGGTGACAGGCCCCAGGCTTACGACATATTTGAGGGAACCGCAGGGATCATAATGGATTCCCATCCCCTCCATTTCCATTCTGACCTTTTTGTCCAGCAGGTCCATGTCAATAAAAACAACGGCTTCATGGGAGAGATTGGTAACAAGGGGAGCATATTCCCACAGCCAATGGAGAAAAGACTGCTCCGGAGGGGAATCCTTTTCATCGCACAGGGTCAAAAGATTATACTGGCGGTATTCCCGATCAACGGAAACAAAGGGTTCCAGCAGGGTTTCCAGATGTTTCTGCAGGCTCTCATCCTGAAGGGGAGGCACCAGCATCAGATGATAATAATCCTCAACTCTTACCAGATCAGGCCTGCGGTGCTCCAGAACCCATTCAAAGAGATCCCGCCACAGGGCATCGGTGGATATGTGACGGCGGAAAACTGCAAAAAATGCCTGATCTGTAGCCCGATGACCAAGGTACTGGGTGTGGCCTTCCCCGGGAACTCCCCGCCAGGATCCCATGAGCCGTCCCGATTCATCCCGATCTAACTGATATTGAATATCCCATTCCACATCCGGGAGAAAACGGCAGTAAAGCTGATATCGCAACCATTGATAATCGATATTCTTGTGGCAGTGAGAGCAACGGCAGGGATATTTCTTCCCCGGCTGAGGTGAGGCCAGCCGGTGAGCCTTCCGCCGGCTGGAATCCAGGCGGAAGGGGCCTCCTCTTTTCAACCGGGCTGATCTGATAAAATGTTTCCCGCAATGTCGGCAGAAATATATCCAACCGACCCACGATTCAGCCCGTTGCCCCTGTTCTTTTATCTGCTCCTGCCGACGGCGGTTGAGCGTCAGGATCAGCTCCCTCACCTTACCGTCATGCCTTCGACGGGGCGCTCCCTCCGGGGGAAGATCCCAGGAAAAATATGCAAAACAGCCCCGATTGGGAATCCGGGTGGGATCCTTCATCAGGCTTGATATCTCCCCGGCGAAACGGGAAAAACGGCTTGTTCCCGGACGGGAGAAGTCCCGGTGTATCTTTTCGTGGATGTTCATATCAAAAAGGTATTTTGCTCCTGCGGGGCCGGCGCACTGGTATCCGTCGCCGGTGAGTTCCCCACCGCAGACCTGAAGCACCGAGCGCTCCAGAAAACTTCCCAGCAGGTTTACTGTGGCCAGGACTGGTTCACTGTAATGGATTTGGGATGTGGGAGGTTTGATTCCTTCCCCGGCGATTCTGTCGAATATCTCCAGCCCTTCGCTTCCGGGGACTATCTCCTGATGATAGCTTCTGCGGAAATTTTCAATGAATACCTCCACAGGATCCCTCTGGGCCGGCTCCAGGAACATATCCACCATATTCAGCAGATGAAGCCGGGTCCAGGGGTTGTCCTGGGCAAAATATTCCAGTATTCCGGGAGCATTGTGGGGAGAAAGAACCACAAATGAGGCATCAGAGGAGCCGTGCTTCTTGTATAGACCGAATACCGACAGCATCTGGCGAACCATTTCGGGATCCCAGGGATTTGACCAGACCAGATGTACCATCTCCCGGCCTTCTGTTTGAATAATAAATGGATAAACTATTGGCCCCATGCGGGTTTCCAAAATGCAGGGGCTGTGGAGAACCTCAAATTCAGCATGGAGAAGATTCCCCTCGACATATGCCAGTAGTATCTGCATCTGATCATTATCTATCTCCCGGGCCAGGGCTTTTAAATCCACATTTTTTTTCTCCAGCAGGCGCCGGGCGGATTTGAATCCCCTGTCAAAGAGAATTTCGAACATCATTCACTCTCCTGTTGAAGTCCTTCAATGTCAGTAATTTCCTTCACAAACATACAAGTGTCAACCCCGCGGAAAATAAATTTCCAAAGGAGGCGGAATCCCATCCTCTCAAGAAGCCTGCAGGCACCGGTGTTATCGGCATCTGCCGTGACAACAGCCTGAGAAACACCCCTTGATTGAAGCCATCGGAGGGATTCTGCCACCAGCCTGTCGGAGATTCCCTTTTTCAGGGCTTCTTCTTCCAGGGCAATGAACAGCAGTTCTCCTCCCTCCTGTGGCTTGCCTCCGGTGACGGCAGGATAAAGCAGGGTGGAGATTAGCCGTATGGCCTGCAGGGGAGAACGGAGAAACAACCCTCCAAGTCCCTTGATGCCGGGCCATGGGATGCCTCCTGCCAGCCGGGCCATGGCACCCCTGCGACAGTCAGTGGCGCAGATGAACCCCAGTACCTGGTCACCGGGACAGTAAGCATAAACCTGAAAACTATCCATCTCAAGGATCTGCCGATACAGGCTCTCCATAAAATCCGCCCCCAGCAGGGGAAGCAGGGCTCCTTTTATCCGGCGGGTATGAAGAGATGCCACCCGGGACACATCTCCCTCATTCATTTCTCTGATTATATGGTTATGCTTTGGGGCCATATCATAATTTTCGCCTGAGGATATATTATTCCTTGAATTCGAATATATACTGCCGATGGAAGGAAATCACCCCGGCGGGGGAAAGTAGAATGTAGTTTCCAATCTGTTAAAAGGTGAGAAAATTGATAATAGAAAAATTTGAATATTTCAACACTGACCACCTGGTTGAACGGCTCAGGAAAATGCACATAAAAGGCAGGCCTGATTTGACCATATACCGGGATGCCAGAATCACCCTGGAAGAAGATTATCCCATTGAGCAGGTGGTTTTTCCCCAGTATTATGTTCTGGAAAAGGATCTGGAAGAGATTACCCTCTGCCGGCGTGCCCTGATGGAATACGGCGTGGATATTTTTCGCCTGCGGGGTTTTGTGCGGGTTTGGTCCCGGCGACAGGATAACGGCCAGATGCAGGTTTTTGATGTGACTCCCCCGGTGGTGGAGATTTCCCAGGCAGACGGCGGGATTCCCCTGCTCAATGACGGGATGCACCGGCTTTACCTGGCAAGGCAGGAAAGCCCTGCCATGAATCTTGTGATAGTGGAGGGGGTTGATCCCCGTTATCCTTACTATGCTCTCCCCAATGAAGGAGGCTGGGATTCCCTTCAGCGTTGCCGGGAAGTGCCCGATATAAAGAAAAATTACCGCATCGCCGATTATAAGAGCCTTTTTCGAGATTTCAACACCTGCTTTCTGAATGTGACCCAGCCCCGGACAACAAAGAAAATTGACAGGATCAAGGTTCAGGGTCAGCAGGTGGCTCAGGGCAGGTGATGGATGATGCCGGCTTTTACAGAGGTTTTAAATCATATGGAATTTGAACCCTTGCATTTTGGCAGAAACCTTTTTGTAATCAACCCCAGGGGCCATTGCGGGATTGTAACCCTCTGGTCACAGCCCTCCTGGGTTCTGGATCGTCTTCGGGAAGCGGGGGCAGACCTTTCTCCGGAAACTTCACCGGTGGCAGTGGCCGGCACCTTATACGGCAACGGACTGCCGGAACTGTTGCGGAACATGCTTTACAATCCTCAGGTGAACAATCTGATCCTATGCGGGGCGGATCTGTCGGGCACCAGGGAACAGCTTGTGGCTTTCTTCGAAAAAGGCCTTGAAAATGTGGATTTTCTCGGGGAGAAAAAAACCGCTATCGCCGGTACCGGCCGGTTTATCGATTCTCTGGTTACAAGAGAAATGTTTGATGGCAGGGTGAAAATCCATGCCACCGGGGATCTGAAGACAGAGGAGTCCATCGCTCAGACCCTGAAGGCAATTGCCACATCCAGGAGGCCAGGTGGGCCTTTCCCTGACCGGCAGAAAGTTTCCCTGCCCGGCATCGAAACCCGCAGGTTTCCTTCCAATCCCCGCAATCACAACATTGTGGAGGATGATTTTCTCACTGCCTGGCGGGAGCTGATATTCCGACTGATACGCTTCGGCCGGGTGGTACACCTGCGTAAAGGTGATCGGATTGAGCTTCAGAATGTCCGGGCGGTGATTGAAAAGCCCGATTTTATTCCCGATGACCAGCTGGTTAAATTCGGCTTCAGCCCGGAACACTTCAAGTCTTATTACCACAACTTCCTTGACGGGGATTTGCCCCAGGGATCCTCCTACACCTATGGCAACCGCCTGGTGGAATATTTCCGCGGAGATACCGTGGAACAGGCGGGGATAAATCTCACCAGGGATCCGGAAGATCGAAAGAGTTATATCAGCCTGTGGGATTCTGGAAAAGACCTGGCAAGCCCCGCGGGACATCCCTGCCTGGTGGGGCTTTATCTTCGCAGGTATGCACAACGCCTGACCCTCACTGCCAATTTTCGCACCCACAATGCCATGGATGCCTGGCTTGAAAACTGTTACGGCTTGCTGAGGGTTCTTCACCGGGCCTGTGAAATCACCGGAATGACAGGGGGAGCAGTTACAGTCATATCCCATTCCATCAGCCTGGACCCCCGCCGTTGGGATGTTGCCCGGGCAGTGGCCCAGGACAGAAAATATCGGCTCCGGGAAGATCCCTTGGGTAATTTTGCCATATCTGTTCAGGATGGGGAGATACTGCTTCGCCATTATCACCGGGGAATCCTGATGGGGGAATATCGGGATAAAAATCCCGTGAGAATTCAGCACCAGCTGGCCAGGGATCTTGCAGTGTCCGATGTGGGCCATGCCATATACCTGGGCAGGATGCTGGAGAGAGCTTATAAATGCATTCAGACCGGCGAGGAATTTTATCAGTGAATTACGGGTTTTTAGAAAATTTAACAAAGTGTTAACATTTTCGAAACATGCGCCGGCGATTTGCCATGTTATAATGATGGTGATGATTCTGATAAGCTGGTGGGATTGCGTTCACTGACCTGGCAGTTTCAAGGTTCTGGTTTGAATTGAAATGAAAAAAGGGGTGTTAATATGGCAGACGACAAAAAAGATCGGATAGAAGAAATACGAAGCCTGCGATCCAAGCGCAGAGCAGGCAACATCACCGCTCAACAGCATGCCCAGCAGCAGATGGTTCGTCACCAGACACAGAGAGCTCCCAATGTGGAAAAGGTGTCGGGTACCGGCACTCCGGGAGTTGGCTCCGTCACCGGCGGAAAACCAAGCCCCTGGCTTCATGACCGGGTTACCCTCAGTCTGGAAGCCCAGATTGCAATGATCGAGATGAGGGCAACCCAACGGCTCACCCTGGCAGACATGGGATACAACAATCGTCTGAAGGTTATATCCATCAGGCCGGGGATATTCCTGAAGGCTGAACCCACAGGATGTTACAGGATGATGTACAACAACCGGGTGTAATTCCATAAATTGCCCCGGCAAATATTAAGAATTATTAATAAAAGCGGATATATTCCGCTTTTATTTGTTAAGAATGAATCGATTTGCTCCGATGATATTTTATTTTCTCTTTCCTCTTTACACAGATGGATTTTGTAATTATAATAGAGTTAAGCGACACGATTTCGTAATTTGGGAGGTAAAGCCATGTCAATCAACAAATTGCCTGCCCAGGCAAATGCCCAGGCTCATGCCCAGACGGCCAACGTCAATCTGCCAGGGCATGCAGCAGCAGCCGGTGAAGTTGGAAGCGTCGAGAATGCCGGCAAAAAAGATGAAGTTGAAGTTTCATTACTCGACTCATCCTGGATGCAACAGCATGTCCCCCGGGCTCAGGTGGACTCCATCATGTCACAGGCGCAATCTCTGATGGGGAGCAACAAGTTCGACGAGGCGGCGGTGTTTTTCCGCAGGGCCGCGGATCTGGATCCCAGTGACGGCACAGCTCATCATTATGCGACTATGGCCCAGTACAAGGCCGGCCTGACAAAGTTCATCAAGTCCGATGAAGCCCAGGCAGAATATGAAGCCAACAGGCAAAATCAGGTTGCACAGCCGGGGGAGAACCCCGATGAACTGGATCCGATGGCATAAAAAAACTTTTTCAAACAACCAGATGCCCGAAAGGGCATCTTTTTTTTGGGGCAATTTTTTATCGGGCAACAGAAAAAGTAGTTTAGCTGTCCGGGAGATATGGATTCTCTCATTGCCGGGGATCTCGGCTCATGTTTATGGCATATGCAACAACAGTATTACTGCTGATAACAAGAAAGTTTTGTTGCAACCGGGACTTTAGGTTGAATCCATGTAAATCCAAAGACCTATTGAAGTTGATATGATTGTGCTATATAATTAATACATAAAGATAATTCTGGCGAGGGAGAAGGGAGAAAGTCAAATGGGATCCCTTTTCAGAAAAGACCCCCGTCAACGCCTTCGGGAGGCCCTGGAAAAGCATGACTGGAACAGATTTCGATCGGTAATTGAAGATCATCCCGAACTGGTCAACCTGGGACTGGAAAATAAGCGCAGACTTCTACATGTTGCTGTTTTAATGGGGGATCTTCCCACGGTGCAGGTTCTCATCGAGAGCAACGCCGACATCAATGCTGTGGATCACGAAGGAAAAACCCCCCTGCATCTTGCACTTATTGACGGAAACATTAAAATTGCCCAATACCTGATTGAGAACAATGCAGATGTTTCCATTCGGGACGGCGAAGGAGCAACAGCCCTGACCCTTGCGTCTTTTCTGGGGCACAAGTCCATTGCCCGGATGATTCGAAGCACAGGAGCAAACCATTAGTCTATGAATCTGACTCATCGTTTTCGGGGGAGTCTGCTGGGCCTTGCTACAGGCGACAGCCTGGGAGTCTATGCCGAGGGGCTTGTGCCGGGCAGTTTCCCTCCTGTCACTGATATTGTGGGTGGCGGATTCCACCAATTGCCCCGGGGTTACTGGACCGATGACACGTCAATGGCCATCTGCCTGGGGGAAAGCCTTGTGGAGAAAGACGGTTTTGACGCCATGGATCAGGCGGAATGTTATCTCCGATGGTATCGTCGCGGTTACCGGAGCAGTATCGACGCCTGCTTTGGCATAGGAGGGGCTACCCGGTGGGCACTGGAAAAATTCGAAGCCTGCCGGGAGCCTTTTTCCGGTTCCAGGGATCCCAGCCGGGGTGGGAATGGATCCATGATGCGTCTGGCGCCGGTGCCTCTTTATTTTTTTTATGATCCCGAGCTGGCCATAAAAATGGCCGCCGACAGCTCCCGGGTTACCCATGGCGCCCCGGAGCCGGTGGATGGCTGTCGATACCTGTGCGCCCTGATTCTTGGAGCACTGGCGGGCCTGTCAAAAGAAGAAATCCTCTCGGATCATTTCAGCCCCTATCCCCACTGCTGGGATCAGGCCCCCCTGTGTCCCGCCATCGAGAACATCGCTTCAGGTTCTTTCAGGGAGAAGGAACCTCCCCAAATCAGGGGGACCGGGTATGTGGTGGATTCTCTGGAGGCAGCCCTGTGGGCTTTTCATCGGGGAAACAGCTTCCGGGAGGGAGTATTGTTAGCGGTGAACCTGGGAAACGACGCGGACACCACCGGCGCGGTTTACGGTCAGATAGCGGGAGCATACTATGGCCTTCCGGGAATCCCTGAGCAGTGGCAGGAAATTATTCACCAGAAAGACATGATAATAAGCCTGGCAGACCGGATCCTGGCCGGGGCACAAAAACACCGGGGAAATCCACATCACCGTCAAAATCTGTCTTGATGATAACATGTTCTTATTCATGGTTTTTATGTTAAAGGTATTTGGCCACGGGCAAAGAATTTTCAGAAAGCCTTGTGGCTATTTATTTTTACAGGTGCAATATGGGAAAAAAAATAAGACTGACTGCATATGCGGGATGTGCCGGGTGAGCCGCCAAAATGGGTCCGGGCGACCTTGAGAAGACTCTGGCGGGCCTGCCGGTGCCGGAGGATCCCCGGATTATCGCGGGGAACCACTTCAGCGACGATGCAGCCATATTTAAACTGAACAGCGAAACCACCATCATTCAGACGGTGGATTTCTTTCCGCCGGTGGTGGATGACCCGTATCATTATGGGGCCATCGCCGCGGCCAACTCCCTGTCGGACATTTACGCCATGGGGGGACGGCCTGTCACTGCCCTCAACATTGTAGGATTTCCTCCAGAGCTGGATCTGGAAATACTCCGGGAAATTCTCCGGGGCGCACTGGACAAGGCCCAGGAAGCGGGGGTGTTTATCCTCGGGGGTCATTCGGTTAAAGATCATGAAATTAAATTCGGCCTTGCAGTCACCGGGATTCTCACCGGGGAGAGTTTCACTCCCGAAAGCCGTGCCCGGGCCGGGGATTTGCTGGTGCTCACAAAACCCCTTGGCACTGGGATTATAACTACGGGATGCAAGAAGGAACTGGTGGATGCGGATGTCTGCAACAGGGCAGTTGCGGTGATGTCGGAGCTTAATGATGTAGCCTCCCGGTTGATGATGAAATCCGGCGCCCGGAGTGCCACCGATGTTACCGGTTTCGGCCTGCTGGGTCATGCTCTCAGGATGGCTCGGGCTTCAGGGGTGGGAATGACCTTTGATTCCCGGCAGATCCCCTTGATTGAAGGGGCGACAGAAGCCCTGAAAAAAGGAGCTTATCCCGGAGGATCCTCGGCAAACCGAGCTTACGTGGAGCCTCATGTGACATGGTCCCCGGAGGTGCCGGAGAATATCAGGAAGGTGATGGCAGATGCCCAGACCTCGGGAGGACTTCTCATCAGCATTTCGCCGTCAGGCGCCGATGATTTGCTGAAAAGCCTTGCATCCGCCGGGCATTCCGGCGCAGTGATTGTGGGGAAGGTAACCCCGCCGGGGAAGACTTTTTTAATGGTGGAATAATAAGGAAAAGGATCAGTGAAAGACAAACTGAGAGAAATACCGCCGGTGGCCATTGTAATGGATCACCCCTTGATTGCCCGGGAGATTCCGGGAATACCCCGTCACATCCTGACCCGGGAAGTGCGACGGCACTTGAGCCGATTGCGGGATGCCATAATGGGCGGGGCTGATCCCGGAAGCCGTGAGCAGATGGCGGAACAAGCAGTCACAAGCGCGCTGGAATCAGCCCTGGGACATATCCGGGGAAGCCTTGTGCCGGTCATCAACTGCACCGGAGTGATGCTTCATACCAACCTTGGCCGGGCGGTCCTTCCTTCGGCTGTTTTTGAAGGCATCAGGAGGGCCGGAGAAGGATACTCGAACCTTGAATTTGACCTGGAATCGGGTCAACGGGGAAGCCGGCATGTTCATCTGGCGGGAATCCTGCAGGAGCTGACCGGCGCGGAAGATGCCCTGATGGTCAACAACAACGCCGGGGCAGTCCTGTTAGTGGCGGATACTTTTGCCCGGGGCCGGGAAGTGGTGGTGTCCCGGGGTGAAATAATTGAAATCGGCGGGTCTTTCCGGCTTCATGAAGTGTTGAAAAAAGGCGGGGCAATCCTGCGGGAAGTGGGCTGTACCAACCGAACCCATCCCAATGACTATATCGATGCAATTAATGAAAACACAGCATTTCTCCTGAAGTCCCATACATCCAATTACACAGTGAAAGGGTTTCATACTCAGGTGCCGGGAGGAGATATGGCCCGGATTGCCCTGGATGCAGGGGTTCTGTCGGTGGAGGATCTGGGGTCCGGGCTGTTGGTGGACCTGTCCTGCTATGGCCTTCATGGTGAATATACCGTGGCTGATGTGGTGCGATCCGGGATTGATATTATCACCTTCAGCGGTGACAAACTTCTTGGAGGCCCCCAGGGTGGGATAATCCTGGGAAGCCGGGAAAATATCCGCCGTCTGGCAAAAAATCCCCTCACCAGAGCACTGCGACCGGGAAAGCTGGCCATCTCGGCCATGGAGGCAACCCTGAACCTATACCGCTACAGGGATACTCTGGAGGAGTCCATTCCATTTCTTGGAATGCTGGCACAGACTCCCGGCAGGATTGAAGAGAGGGCCAGGAGCCTGGCAGATGGAGTCCGGCGGGAAACAACCGCAGGGGTCTTTGAAATCATCGACGGCTTCTCCCGCACCGGCGGGGGCGCATTCCCCGATGCCGACATCCCTACAAGGCTTCTCTCCATTGATATTCCCGGCACCGGGGCTCAGGAGATTTACCTGGGGCTTTCGCATGGGCCTGTTCCGGTGATATGCCGGATTCTTGACAACCGGGTTGTGCTGGATATGCGGACAGTCCTCCCCCGGCAGGAAGATGCCCTGACGGAGGCTGTCATCAAAATAATCAGAGGAAAAGGTTAAATGCCAAGTTTCATCATAGGAACCGCAGGTCATGTTGACCACGGAAAAACTACTCTCATAAAGGCCCTCACAGGGATTGACGGGGATCGTCTTCCCCAGGAGAAGGATCGGGGGCTGACCATCGATCTGGGGTTTGCCCATATCATGCTCCCCTCGGGCATTATCTGCGGGATTGTGGATGTGCCCGGCCATGAGAAATATTTAAAGAACATGCTGGCGGGAGTGGGGGGATATGATTTTGCTCTCCTGGTGATTGATGTGAATGAAGGGGTAAAAGAACAGACGGTGGAGCACCTGGAGATCATGGAGCTTCTGGGGATCAGGGGCGGACTGGCAGTCATCACCAAGATTGACGGGGTAGAGGAAGACCGGGTCCGGGAAGTCAATGATGAAGTCCGGGAGTTTCTCCGGGGGACATTCATGGAAGAGGCCAGTATTCTGCCAGTGAGCGCAACCCTGGGTACCGGCCTCGAGGATCTGATTCGGGCTGTGGACCGGGACATATCCCGGCTGACCCCCAGAGATACTGAAGCGCCCCTGCGGATTCCTGTTGACCGGGTATTTTCCCGCCCCGGCTTTGGCACTGTCATCACCGGCACTGTTTATCAGGGAACTGTCCGGAGTGACAGGAACGTCATGGTCATGCCCAGTGTTGGAAAGGCCCGGGTCCGGCAGATTCAGGTTCATAACCGGGATCAGAAGGAAGCCTTTGCCGGTCAGAGGGTAGCCCTGAATCTTGCCCGCATCGACTGGGACAAACTCTCCCGGGGCCAGCAGGTGGTGGATCCGGGGATTTTCAAGCCCACCCAGTCCATGGATGCGGTAGTGAAGGTTCTTGAGAGTTCTCCCCATCCTCTGAAGAACCGGGATGAGGTGCGGTTTTACCTTGGTACCGGGGAGTATTTTGCCCGGGTTGTTCTTCTGGATTGCGAACAGGTGGAGCCGGGGGGCCGGGGATATGCCCGGATAAACCTGGACAGCTTCACCCTGGCACTTTCCCGGGATCGCTTTATAATGCGGGGGCCGTCATCCCTTTATACCCTGGGGGGAGGGATGGTGCTGGATCCGCATCCCATATATCACCGGCGTTTTGACCGGCAGGCCATTGAGCTGATGAAACTGTGGGAGATGGAGGACCCGGTTCCCCTGGCAAGGCATGTCCTCTCGTCCCAGCCTTACCGGGTGTTTGAAACCGAACTGCTGGCAGGGGCTGCAGCAATGCCTGTGCGGGATGCGGCCCGGATTGCCGGAATAATGGAGCGACAGGGACTGCTTCACTTTATTTCCCCGGGACGTTTTGTGTTGAAAGAAATTATGGACAGCCTCAGGGAAAAGGTTCTGGGGTTTCTTTCGATTTATGAACAGCACAATCCCCGTTCCACCGGGGTTCGGCCTCAGGATATCCGGATGAACCTGCCCCAGGTGGAGGATCGCCTTTTCCGGGAGATTCTCATCAACCTCAAGGGGGA